>LKNC01000210.1 GCA_001564255.1 Natrialbaceae archaeon Tc-Br11_E2g1 | reverse complement strand
GACGACGCGGACGATGACGTATTCTTCCACATGGAAGACGTTGGCGGTCCGGACCTCGAAGAAGGCACAGAGATCGAATTTAGTATCGAACAGGCCCCCAAGGGCCCCCGGGCGACCAACGTCACTCGACTGTAATCGGGTTTCACGATTGGCCGGTTTTTCGCGGTAGGCTTATGGATCGACAGTCACGTGTGTGTAACGCCGGGGAGAGGACAGCGACGGTCCCGACCGGCGGATCCGCGCAGGTCGATGTCCGACAGTATATCCGTCGTTGAGCCACTGGGATAGGACATGGACCGACGAACGTTCCTCACGGGAGCGGGGCTCGCCACTGCCGCGTTTGCGGGATGTCTCGACGAGGCTGACGACCACGATCCGCGAGAGGTCCCCGTAGACGAACGCTGCTCCGGATACGTGCTCGTTTCGTCGTTGCCCGAACCCGCAGACGAGGAGGCGACGGCCGCCATCGAGAACGGGGTGTACGAAACCGACAGCGAACCGCTCCTCCTCGAGGTGATCGACGTAGACGCGACGCGACTCGTCGTAGACGATGCGACGGGGGACGACGGTCGCTATTACGACGTCTCGACGGAATCCGACGGTGACAGCACTCGCCTCCACGCAGAAAAAACGCTCCCGGAAACCGACGAAGTGAGGGTGAGAAACAGGACGGAGACGGAGTTGACGATCGACCTCCACCTCGAGTACGAGGGCGACCCCCTCCTCGAAGAGACGATCACCGTCGAGTCGGGGGACATCGTTTCACTCGAGGACGCCGAATACCGGTACGGGAGCTACCGAGTCGAACTCACGGCACCGGACGTGGACCTGGAAGTGACCGACAACTGGCGGGTAGACGAATCACGGACACAGGCCCTCATAAACGTCGACGGGAACGATATCTTCCTCGGCCAGAACGTCTCTGAGTCCCCGTACTGTCAGCCAACCGTCGAGTGATGCGGTCTGTTGTAACTGTTCACCGGTGATCGCTCCCCCGTTCGAGCGATTACCGCCAAAACGTGATACCGATCCGTGTGATCGGTTAGTTCCCCTTCTCGATCGGGGCTTTGATCAGGTTGCCCCACTCGGTCCAGGAGCCGTCGTAGTTCCGGACGTCCTCGTAATCGAGCAGTTCGTGGAGGGCGAACCAGGCGATCGCCGACCGTTCGCCCACGCGGCAGTAGGTGATCACAGACTCCTCGCCCTCGATGCCGGCGTCGGCGTAGAGGGCCTCGAGTTCCTCAGGGGGGAGAAACCGGCCGTCGTCGCGCAGGTTCGTCGGGACGGGGACGTTCGACGCGCCGGGGATGTGGCCACCGCGCTGGGCAGTTTCGTCGAGTTCCGGCGGGGCGATGAGTTCGCCGGAGAACTCCTCGGGCGAACGGACGTCGACCATCGGGATGCCGGCCTCGCGGGCCTTGTCGACGTCGTCTTTGTACGCGCGGATGCTCTCGAAGGGGCCACTGGCCTCGTACTCCCGTGCCGGGAAGTCGGGGTCGTCGGCCGTCGTCGGATAGTCGTTTTCGACCCAGTAGTCTTTCCCGCCATCGAGGATTCGGGTGTCCCCGTGGCCGTAGTAGTTGAACTCCCAGTAGGCGAAGACGGCGAACCAGTTGGGGATGTGGCCGTTGCCGTAGAAGACGACCGTCGAGTCCTCGCTGATGCCGATCTCGCCGACCAGCTCCTCGAAGTCCGCTTTTTTCAGGATGTCACGCTGGTCCTGGTCGGAGAGGTCTTCGGCCCAGTTGAGGCCGACCGCACCCGGAATGTGGGTCTCCTCGTATGTCGAGGGGAAGTCGTTGTCCGGGGGTTCGGGGCTCTCGATCTCTACCAGTCGATAGTCGGGCTCGTCGGCCTGGAACGCCGCCAGGTGGTCTTCGACCCACTCCGGGGAAACGAGCACGTCGGTATCGTATTCGGACATACACGAACCGTTTGGCCGGGAAGGAAGTTATAGCTAACAGCCGGGGAAATCCTACTCGGTTCCTATGACGGCTGAAACCCCTCTCGAGGGGACTTTCGCCTGAAGCAGGCTGTGTCCCGAACCCGACGATATCGACGGCTTCGCGGCCCAAGTCCCCGCCTCGAGGTCGGCGGAAATTCGACGGTGACGACCCACGGGGGGTCCTCTCACCCGTGACGAACGACGGCAATTTCTGTGGCCGTTCGGGTCGCCAGCGAGGGTGAACCGGCACTCCTAATTCGATGGCCTCGAGAACGCCGGTATGCGACTCGCACGTCTCTCGACCCCGGCGGGGCCGGTTTCCGGACGATACGACGACGGCGTCGTCTACGCAGACGACGGCCGCTACGAGGTCGGCGTCGACGGGGAGCTCTTGGCACCCTGTGAGCCCTCGGCGATCTACTGTGTCGGGCGCAACTACGCGGCGACGCTCGAGCAGATGGAGTACGAACGCCCCGACGAACCGGACTTTTTCATCAAGCCCCCGGCCTCGCTGCTCGGCCACGGGGAGTCGATCCCCTTCCCCGACTTTACGGACGAACTGACCTACGCCGGCGAACTCGCGGCGGTGATCGACGAACGCTGTCGGGCGGTCGGCTACGAGGAGGTCCCCGAGGTCGTGCGAGGGTACACCATCCTGAACGACGTCGATGCCCTCGATCAACAGGGACGAACCGCACGCAAGGCCTTCGACGGCTCCGCGCCGCTTGGCCCGTGGCTCGAGACCGACCTCGACCCCCGCGGGATCGACATGCACACGGACGTCGCGGGCGAGCGTCGCCAGGAGGCGAACACCGAACTCATGCTCTTTGACCCCTACGAGGTCGTCTCCTATCTCTCAGCGCGATTCACGTTCCGTCCCGGAGACGTGATCGCCTTCGGCAGCCCCGCGAATCCAGGCCTCGTCGACCCCGGCGACGACGTCGAGATCACCTACGAGGGCGTCGGCACACTCCGTAATACGGTCACGGAACCGACTCGAGGGCAGTAGAAAGGCACTTGCCGGCCAGTCCCCTGGGGGCGAACGTGAGCGACACCGCCCGACGCGTCGAAGTGTACCCCGGCCGTGAGGCCGTCGTCGAGTTCGATCCCGACCTCACCTTCGAGTGTGTCGACGACTGCACGTGGTGTTGTCACCACGGCGTCTTGCTCTACGATCGGGACCTGATCGAACTCGCCGAGCGGGCGAACTTAGCGGAGACGACTACGGACTTCCGTGGCGAGAAGTTCGTCACCCGCGAGGAGAAATCCCGCGAACAGCACGTCGCCGAGGACGGCCACGCGTGTGCGTTCCTCCGCGAGGACGGCCTCTGTACGCTCCACCTCGAGGAAGACTGGAAACCGACCCGGTGTTCGGTGTTTCCGCTCGGCGTGTACCTCGAGGACGGCGATCTCCACGTCGACATCCGCGACTCCGCCCACGACCACTGTGACGGGCTAAACGTCAGCGATCGTCGCGTGATCGATACCCTCGAGGCGTTCCTGCCGGAGGTCCTGTGGGACCTCGAGAACCCCGACAGCGACCGGGCGCTCTAGTGGTGGGCCCAGCCTGAACTGATGGGTGAAATCGATGGCAGTCATCCGATTTCACTCATCAGTCGACGCTGGGGACGGTACTAGTCGTAGCGCTCCTTGCTCGCGACCTGGACGGAGGTGCCATCCGAGGACGCGTAGACCGCGTCGTCGGTTCGCTCGAGCGTGAGTCCGCCCGCGTCGACGCTTTCGTTTTCGGCAGGTACGGCGACGCTCGAGCTATCCTCGCCGGCGACCTCGAGGGAGAACTCGCCGTCGTCGGGAACGACGGTCACGGTACGGCCGTCGATGCGGACGTCGGCGGTAACGGGGTCGGAGGTGTGTGCGAGCTGGCGGTCCCCGCCCTCAGCCGACAGCCAGACGGAGTACGCGGTGTCGTTGCCGACGGCCGACCACCCCTCGCGTTCGGCGGTGACGGTCTCACGCCAGCCGGGGCCGCCGAGTTCGACGCTCGTCTCGCCGGCGAACTCGAGACGGGACGCCGAAGCGTACTCGAACCAGATGTGTCTGTCCGTACTCGAGACGATGACGCCGCTGGCGTCGACGGTGTCGCCGCCGAATGCCGGGACGTCCACGACCGAGACCATCTCGTTTTCGACGCCCTCGGCGTAGGTGATCGTGTAGTCCTCGACGGTCAGTGAGCTGTTCCCCTCCCCGACGGTCGCGTCGTCGACGGTCACGGCGTTCGCCGGGATCGCCGGCCCGGCGATGGCCGCGAGGACGATCAGGACGGCAACGAGTGCCGTCTGTTTTCGGCCGATGTCGGCGAGGCGGTCGTTCCGTGGGCCGACGGCGAGTTCCCGGATCCGTCCCGAGGCCGTTTCCCCGCCCGACGCGGCGATCTCGAGGGTGCGCTCGAGGCGGCGCTCGCCGTCGTCGGGGCCGCCGGGGAGACGTTTCCGGACCCGTGTGGGGAAGGCGGGGCGTTCTGAGGCCGTCACGGCGAGGGTGACCACCAGTGCGAGCGCGAGGACGACGACGACGCCGGGGGCCCGAAAGAGGACGTAGCTGTCGGGGCCGAACCAGTAGATCATCCACAGCCCCTTCGAGAAGCCGTAGACGACGAGGGCGGTCCAGAGGGACAGGGGATCGGGACGGTACCCCCGGCGGTAAAAGAGGAAAACGGCGAGCAGCAAGCCGACCAGAAAGCCGAGCGCGTGGCCCTGGATCGCCACGGTCGCCCACGAGGGGGCCGAGGGGGGACTGGCCTGGGGGGTGACCTCGAGGATCGGCGACTGGATCGCCCTGTAGACGGTGAGGACGACCCCCTGGACGCCGACGGTGGCGATCAGGGTGGCGATCGGGTAGCGGACGATCGCGAAGCCGGCGAAGGCGAAGACGACGCCGGAAAAGCCGATCACGGGGCCGAACGCAAAGAGGCTCGTCAGGAGGCCGACGCCGACGACGGCGAGCGGGAAGGCGACGAACGCACGAAGCCAGGGAGTCGTGGTAAGCGGCGCGAGCCGGCCGTCCTCGCGGTCGGTGTAGTGGCCCCAGGCGTACTCGGCGATGGGG
>LKNC01000011.1 GCA_001564255.1 Natrialbaceae archaeon Tc-Br11_E2g1 | reverse complement strand
TGTCAGCCCCGCCGGTCGTTCGGCGAGGGGACCACCGGACCGGGTGCGAGTCGTCCGTCGGACGGACCGGGAGTGAAACACCTACATGAGACACGGAGACACATCGAACGCGGCCGGCCAGCACAGTGCGGAGACGCGACACGCGACGGTGCGTGACGGGACGACTACGCCACGGGGTGGCGACCACCGCTCCGGCCGGGGTCGACCGCCGGGCAGTCGCCGGCTGAGCGTGATCCCGCTCGTCAGGCTGGCCGTGGTGCTCGCCACCGCCCTCTTGCTCGTGACGAGTCTCGGCGCGTTCGCCGGACCGGCTGCCGCCGACGTGGGTAACGAGTCGACGACGGATCGAGTCGTGCCTACCCAGTTCGATACCGAGGAGGGGGACGTACTCTGGGAGTCGGACGTCGATCTCGAATCGTACAGTGAACCGATAGTCGTCGATGGGATTCTGGTAACGATCGCAGATGGGGACGACTCCTCGGAGCAGGTCGTCGCCTATGACGTCGGCACCGGCGAACAGCGGTGGGCGACGGAGATCTCCGCTCGCGAACTGACCGCCGCCGACGGAACGATCTACGCGTCCGGCAGTGGGGGCGTTTATCGGCTCGACCTCGGACTCGGAACGATCGAATGGCACGCCAAGTTCGACGCTGGAGGGATGGCGGTCGGTGACAAGACTGTGTATGCCGTCGAAAAGACCTCCGCAAGCAGCTACCTGCTCACCGCACTCGATGCCGAAACCGGCGACGAAGAATGGACAAAGGAAACCGACGAGGTTCTGAGCGGGCCCACCGCGGTCGATGGGACCGTGTACGCCGTCAACAGTGGCGGCATGGTCGCAGTTAACCCCGATAATGGCGATGAACGGTGGCAATGGGACGCCGAGGAGAACATCGATATCGCGAGTGGGCCGACCGTCGCCGACGGTCACGTCTACGTTAGCCACAGCGCGGGTGACGACGATCCGGGATTCGTCTCGGCAGTCGATGTAACTGACGGCGAGGAGGTCTGGCAAGAAGAGCTCGGCATTGCACAAGGAGCTCTTGCGACGGTCCCAACCACACCGACGGTCGCTGGCGAGAACAACGAGTCGACAGTCTACGTCGGCTACGATGAACTCTACGCGCTTGACTCGATTGACGGGAGCGAGCGCTGGTCGGATGAGGATGCCGTATTCGACGCCCCGACAGTCGCTGACGGCACGCTCTTCGTTCCGCAGACGACCGAATCAACTGAGTTCAGAGCCCTCGACCCGAACGATGGCACCGAGCTGTGGTCGGTTGATACGGGTGATCGAAGCGAAGTCGTTGTCGTCGACGGCGTGGCGTACGTCGCCGTGACGACAGGTGATAGACGGCTCATTGCGATCGACGCTGGCGTGGCCGGATCGAGCAGCGACTCCCGCATTATGCTCGGCGGCCACCACCACAAGTGGACTGGCGAAATTCCGGATGTCGAGCCTCGAATCGTCGACGTCGAGCACGACGAGGGTGTGTTTGTCGGGGATGAACTGACGGTCTTGGCAACGGTCAGAAACGACTGGGATCCGACCACGTCGGCGACCTACACGCTCGAACTGGACGGTGACTCGCAGGTTAGCCGGACGATCGACGTCCCCGCCTACGGGACGAACACGGTCGAACTGCCGGTGACTGCACCCGACACCGCAGGTGAGGACGCCCTCACAATTGGCGACGAAGAGGTCGGGACGCTCACCGTTGTCGACGAGGACGATCCGGTATTCCGGTCGGTGAATCCGTTTTTCGACACCCGACTCGAAGGTGACCTGATACAGATTTCCTACGACGCGACGAATCTCGGAACTGAGGCAGTCGACGAAGAGAACGCGACACTCGCACTCGAAGGGCCAGCGTTCGATGGTCGAGAGGACGTTGCGTTTGCGGGACTTGGCGAAGGAATCAATGCTGGAGAGACGAGGACGCTTATCCTCGCCACCGATCCGATCGACGAACCAGGCGAGTACACTGCCTTCCTTGAGGGAGACGAGATTGGGACCATCACGGTCCTACCCGGAGACGAGCCCATCTACCTAACCGACACCAACCGCCTGCATGACTCGATCATCAGCGGTATCGAAGCCCCAGTAGAGCCGAGCGCTGCTGGCAAGGCGAGCGTCGACGTTCGGTACGAAAACCTCGGTGAGGACACAGAAAGTGTCGAGAGCGAACTCGTCGCCTACGACAACACGGGAGTGGAAGCTGCAAGCGTCACCGAGACGATCGAAATCGACGGCGACTCCAGCACGACTGCGCGACTGAGCGTGCCACTCGCTGAACCGGGCGTCTACGACCTCGAGGTCGACGGCCAGCCAGTCGGCGAGATCGAAGTCCTGGTCGACGGCGTCCAGGATGGCGACAGTATTCAGGCGGCGATCGACGCTGCCCTGCCTGGCGACGAGGTCGTCGTCGGTGATGGCACCTACGAGGAGTCGCTGACGATTGATAAGGAACTCACGCTCCGGACTGTTTCCGACGGTGGGGCGGTTCTCGATGGGAGTGGGGAAGGGTTCGAGCGTGCGATCGAGATCACTGGTCAAAACGTGATCGTTGAAGGGTTCAAGATCGAGGGGTACAGCGCAGGTGGCCAAACCGATGGTGCGGTGTACGTTGGTACGGACGGGTTTATATTCCGAAACAACACGATCACTGACTCGGTCGATGCTATTCACGTGAACAGGTTCATTGATGAATTCCAGCTAGTGAACAACCACATTCAGGACAACGAAGGAACTGGCATCGATCTCCGGTCCGACCACGAACAGTTCACTATTGACAGCAACAAGATCGAACGAAACGAAGCTGGGATCCTGGAGGGAGGAGCACTTGGAGCTAGCAGCAATGATGGCACGATTGGGAACAACACGATAGCAGACAACGATGATGCAGGTGTCAAACTCACCTCGTCTGGGTCCGATAACCTGATATTTAATAATACGGTCACCGGGAACGACGGCGGCATAGAAGTCGGTACTGACGAAGTCCGTGATAACCATGTGAGTGCCCCGGATGGATTTGCTATCGAAGTTCGTGGATCTTCGATCGTGGAAAATAACACGGTCATGAACGCGATAGTCGGCGTTGGCCCTCAAGGTGCAGGTACCGAACTTGATAATACCGTTATCGAAAACAACACCTTCCAGGACGTCTCGCGTGCGATCTCCCGCGGCGGGGACGGCATAATCGTCCGCAATAACCAGTTCTCAGAGACGAAGACCGACGTAGTCCTTCGAGATGCGACCGGCGCAACCATCGTCGACAACGAGTTTGCGACTGGTGTCAACCTCGACGGCGTTCCCGAGGAAATCGATCAGGAACCGCACGAGCTGTCAGGCAACACCGTTGGTGGCGACCCACTCGTGTATGTCGTCGGTGAGGAGAATCCCCAAATCGCAAGCGACGCTGGACAGATTATTCTTATCGACGTGACGAACGTCGACCTCGATGGGTACTCCTTCTCGGATGTCACGGCAGCGATTCAGATCGCACATTCGGAAAACATCCAGGTAACTGGTCTCGATCTCTCGAACGTGCCCCCGAGCGGGATTACCGACATTGGAAACCCCAGTGCTGTCAAGTTCTGGTACTCCTCGGGTGTGACCATCGACGAGTTCGAAATCACTGGCACGAACAGGGGACTATACGTCGAAGACAGCGATGATGTGACCATCTCCAACGGGCAGGTCGTCGACGGCCCACGCGCCATTATGCTCGCCGGAGACAACGCCGATGTCGTAATCGAGGACAACGACATCTTCGAAGGTCAAGGCTCTCTCGGTACTGGCATACAGGTTAGCGAGGCCGATGGACTCTCGATTACTGGAAACACCGTCCAAGATGCGTCAACAGGCATTACCCTCAACAGAGGCACTGACGTGACCATCGCAGACAACATCGTTGAGGATGCGACGACGACCGGTGTTCGATTTGGCCAACAATTTCCGGCGGCTACGGCCGATATCGGCGACTTCGACTTCGTGAACAACACCGTCATCGGCGGTGACAGAGATGGCGTTATTGTTGACCGTGGTGCGCTCACCGGAAACGTCACCGTTACCGAAAACACGATCACGGAAACTGGACTCACCACCAGTCCTTCGTTCGACCCGGTTGCACTTGATCTCACTATCGATGATGGTGAGACGGTTGTGATTGCGAACAACGCAGTCACTAACAACGAGGGAGATATCGGTTCCACGCTTGATATCGAAGCAGATGTAGTAACAATTACAGACAACTTCGTCGCGCAAAACGACGTTGACACCGGATTCAAAATCAATCTTAACACTCCTGATGGCACCGTTGCGTCGAACACCGTCACCAACAACGGCGACGGACTCGTTGTCACCGGCGAGACGGCAGATGGCGTCACCGCGACAATCACGGAAAATATCCTTGAGGAGAACGATGGGGCGGGACTCACCATCGGCGGATTCTACGAGGAGTTCCTCGTCACGGAGAACTCCATCGTCGGTAACGAGGATGGACTCTTCTACGACCCTGGAGATGCCTACGTGCTGAATGCGACGAACAACTGGTGGGGCAGTGCTGACGGTCCAAGCGGCGGCGTTACCGATAACGAAACGGGAGTCAGTGCCGACGGAAGCGGTGATTCGATCACGGTTGGCGATAACTGGTGGGTGACTGAGGACTCCGTTCGTTTCGTTCCGTGGCTCGAAGCACCGATCTTCGACACTGGCACGCTCTCCGGTACGGTTACTGATGGGGCTGGCGACACACTCGCCGATGCAACTGTCGAAGTGCTCGACGGGAACGCCGTCATCGCCTCGGCCGAAACGGATGTTGACGGCACCTACGACCTCACACTCGCCGTCGGAACCTACGACGTCGCCGCGAGTGCCGACGGGTACGGTGAAGCCGTCGAACAGAATGTGGCGATCAACGCTGACGAGACGACGACTGTTGACCTGACGCTAACGGAGACCCAGGACGGCACCATTGAGGGCACGGTCGTCGATGCGGATGGCAGCGATCCGATCACCGGCGCGGCAATCGAGGTCGTCGAACAGCGAGGGATTAGTCAACCACCTGCAGCCGGTGGGTTCACCACCACCGTGGAGACGAACGAGGGCGGTGACTTCTCCGTAGACGTTCCGCCGGGCGTCTATCAGTACACGGTCAGTAAAACCGGATTCGACGAGGCAGGCGGTACGGACGTCGAGGTCGGCTCGGGTGAGCAGGTCGACCAAGGAACGATCGAACTGACTGCCTTCCCGGTCGTGACCGGTACGGTGACCAACGCGGTGACCGGCGACGCTATCGAGGGCGTCTCGGTCGAATCCAGTGTAACAGGGCCATCCGAGCCGTTCGATACGGCGGTGACTGACGCCACCGGGGAGTACGTGATCACCGTCCCGGACGAGATGGCACAGCTCGATTTCGCCCGGTCGGGATACATCCCTGAGCAGGTGTTTGTCGATGGACAGGATATCGACGGAACCGAACAGATCGATGTCGAACTCACACGCGAGGACGACCTCGGAACGATCACCGGCACCGTCACCAGTGAGTCGACCGGAGATCCGGTTCAGGGTGCGATAGTGAGGGCAAACGACGAGGATGGCTCACAGGCCGACACCGACATGACCGGACCTGATGGCGCGTACGAGCTAGAGGTCGAACCGGGAACGTATACCATCACGGCAACGGAGGAGGGTGGCCCCGGAATTCCCGAGTCGGGAACGGTTGAGGATGTCGAGGTCTCTGTCGGCGAACAGAAGACCGTAGATATCGAACTGACGCCGAGGGACCTCTTGCCGCCGTCGAACGTGTCGGTCACGATCGACGAGGCCGAAAGCGTCACCGAGGTCACCGAGGGTGAGAACATCACCGTCGTTGCTGACATCACGAACACTGGCGACGACCAGATCGAGCAACAAGTGGTCCTCGGTGTATTCGACCAGACGGCGTTCGATGATGATCCGTCCGAGATGGAACCGAACGCCGTGAACGGCGGCTCCAATGGAGCGACGGTCGATGATCTCCCGTACGAGTCTGAGCCAAAAGCCGTGACCATCGGATCCGAGGAAACGGAAACGGTGAGCTTCTCTTTCGAATCCGAGAGTGCGTTTGACGGCACAACGGCCATCGTCGCCTCGGGAGAACCGGGGGCTGCCGAGGCAGACGCCTTCGACCTAATCGGACTGTCCGTCGAGCCAGCGGAGGAGCCGACGCCGTCTCCGTCGCCATCTCCATCACCGTCGCCGTCTCCCGACCCCGAACCGGAACTCGATGTCCTCAACGCGACCGTCACGCAGACCCAACTCCAGGTCGGCCAGGAGACGACGATCGAAGCGACCGTCGAGAACGTCGGCGACGACGGTGAGCTGACCGTTCCGCTCGAAATCAACGGCGAGGAGGTCAATTCGACGACGGTCGGCCTCGAT
This sequence comes from Natrialbaceae archaeon Tc-Br11_E2g1, assembly GCA_001564255.1. Taxonomy (GTDB): domain Archaea; phylum Halobacteriota; class Halobacteria; order Halobacteriales; family Natrialbaceae; genus Tc-Br11-E2g1. The sequence continues at coordinate 14,343 of LKNC01000011.1, read as the reverse complement.
GCGGACGAGACGACGAACGTCACGTTCACGCATACGTTCGAAACCGCCGGTGCGTTCCAGTTGAGCGTCGACGGCGTGACTGCTGGGGAGGTTACCGTTATGCAGGCCGAGCCGGCCGACATCGTCATCTACGGTGCGGACGTCAACCAGTCGTCACTCCTTCTCGGCGAGACAAGCACCGTCACCGGTGATCTGTTCAACAACGGCGGCATCGGCACCTTCGACGTCGACCTGAACGTCGACGGCGACGTCGTCGACAGCACGACCGTGGAAGTCGGTCCGGGTGCAACGCCCGGTGGCGTGGCATTCGAGTGGACGCCAACGGAAGCCGACTTGCCAGCCGATGCAGACGAGATGAACGCGACGATCACCCTCAACGGGTTCGTTGTCGACACGGTCCACATCACAAACCCATACTCCGATATCCAGGTGATTGCGGCTTCCGCCTCGGATATTGAACTCGTCGAAGGCGAGGAGATGTACGTTGTCGGCAGCATCTACCAGGCTGGTACTATCGAGGGAACTGAAGACATCGAACTCACAGCGACGAACATCGATACTGGTGAGAGCGAGGTCGTCGGGAGTCAGGAAGTGACACTCGGCGCCGGCTTCTATCACCTTGGTGCACTCAACATCTCGTACACTCCAGAGGAGGCTGGCACCTACGACCTCGAGTTAGGTGACAGAAATGTCGGCACCATCGAAGTCGAGGCCGCTGAATCGGACATTCAGGTGATTGCGGCCTCTAACTCAGAGCTTGAGCTGGTTGAGGGTGAGCAAGCATACGTCGTCGGCAGTATCTACCAAGCCGGGAACATCGAGGGAACTGAGGAAATCGAACTCACGGCAACGAACACCGATACCGGTGAGAGTGAGGTCGTTGGAAGCCAGGAAGTGACGCTGTCGCCCGGCTTCTACCACCTCGGTGCGCTCAACATCTCGTACACTCCAGAGGAAGCTGGCACCTACGACCTTGAATTGGGTGACGGAAATGCCGGCACCATCGAAGTCGAGGCCGCCGAATCGGATATTCAGGTGATTGCGGCCTCCAGTTCGGAGATTGAACTCGTCGCAGGCGAGGAGATGTACGTCGTGGGAAGTATCCATCAAGCCGGTAATATCGAGGGAACTGAGGAAATCGAACTCACTGCCACCAACACCGACACTGGTGAGAGCGAGGTCGTTGGAAGCCAGGAAGTGACGCTGTCACCTGGGTTCTACCATCTCGGTGCGCTCAACATCTCGTACAGTCCAGAGGAAGCTGGGACGTATGACCTCAAGTTAGGTGACAGAAATGCTGGTACTATCGAAGTTGAGGCCGCTGAGTCCGACATCAACGTCATCGCTGCCTCTCCTTCGGAGATCAACGTCCTCGAAGATGAAGAGTTGCACGTGGTCGGCAGCATCTATCAAGCCGGTAATATCGAGGGAACTGAGGAAATCGACCTCACTGCCACCAACACAGACACCGATGAAACCGAGGTTCTCGGAAGCCAGGAAGTGACGCTGTCGCCCGGGTTCTACCACCTCGGTGCGATCAACGTCACCGCCGCGTTCGACGGGGCGGGAACCTACGACCTCACACTCGGCGACCGAAACGCCGGCACTATCGAGGTCGAGCCCAGAGATGCGGATATCCAAGTTATCGCCGCCTCCGCCTCCGAGGTCGAGGTGATCGCGGGTGAGAAACTGCACGTCGTTGGATCGATACACAACCAAGGTGACGACGAGGGAACCGAGGAGATCGAACTCACCGCGACGAACACCGATACCAACGAGACCGAGGTCCTCGGAAGCCAGGAGGTCACACTCGACGCCGGCTTATTCCACCTCGGTGCGATCAACGTCACCGCCGAGTTCGACGAGGCCGGCACCTACGACCTCACACTCGGCGAGCGGGACGCCGGACTGGTCGCCGTCGAGGAGGCGATCACCGACATCACCGTGATCGCGGCCTCGGCCGGGGACATAGAACTCGTCGCCGGCGAGGAGAGCTACGTCGTCGGCAGTATCTACCAGAACGGCAACGTCGAGGAGACCGAGGAGATCGAACTCACCGCGACGAACACCGACACCAACGAGACAGCGGTCCTCGGAAGCCAGGAGGTCACGCTGTCGCCCGGCGTCTACCACCTCGGCGCACTCAACATCTCGTATGTCCCCGAGGAGGCCGGTACCTACGACCTCACCCTTGGTGACCGCAACGCCGGCACCATCGAGGTGGAACCCGCCGAAACGGATATTCAGGTAATTGCGGCCTCGAACTCCAGAGTCGAGATGGTCGCCGGCGAGGAGAGCTACGTGGTCGGCAGCATCTATCAAGCCGGTAACGTCGAGGGAACTGAAGAAATCGAACTCACGGCGACGAACACCGATACTGGTGAGAGCGAGGTCGTCGGGAGTCAGGAAGTGACACTCGGCGCCGGCTTCTACCACCTCGGTGCGATCAACGTCACCTTCGCCCCAGAGGAGGCAGGCACCTACGAGCTTGAGTTAGGTGACCAAAACGCCGGTACCATCGAGGTTGAACCCGCCGAATCGGATATTCAGGTGATTGCGGCCTCTAACTCAGAGCTTGAGCTGGTTGAGGGTGAGCAAGCATACGTCGTCGGCAGTATCTACCAGGCCGGGAACATCGAGGGGACTGAGGAAATCGAACTCACGGCAACGAACACCGACACGGGTGAGAGTGAGGTCTTCGGAAGTCAGGAAGTGACGCTGTCGCCCGGGTTCTACCATCTCGGTGCGCTCAACATCTCGTACACTCCAGAGGAAGCTGGCACCTACGACCTTGAATTGGGTGACAGAAACGCCGGCACCATCGAAGTCGAGGCCGCCGAATCGGATATTCAGGTGATTGCGGCCTCCAACTCCAGAGTCGAGATGGTTGCAGGTGAGGAGAGCTACGTCGTTGGGAGCATCCATCAAGCCGGGAATATCGAGGGGACTGAGGAAATCGAACTCACGGCAACGAATCCCGATACCGGTGAGAGTGAGGTCGTTGGAAGCCAGGAAGTGACGCTGTCGCCCGGCTTCTACCATCTCGGTGCACTCAACATCTCATACACTCCCGAGCAGGCTGGGACCTACGACCTCGAATTGGGTGACCGAACGGCCGGAACGGTTGCGGTCGACGAACCGACAGTCGAGCTTTCGGCGGTCGAGGTTGACGGCTACGGCGAGGCCTTTGACCCGGACACCGAAACCGAACAGGTGTACGCGAGCGACGAGGCATCTGTCTCCGTCGACATTGATGCCGACCTCAACCTCGAGACAGTCAACGTGTTAGTGAGTTCACTCGAAACGAACTACGTCCGCGCGTTCGAGGCGAGCCACGAGAGCGGCTCGACGTGGACGTTGACGGTGCCGCCTGCCGACATCCAGGATGACGGCCGGTATGAAGTTTCAGTTATCGCCGTCGACGAGGTCGGGACCGCAGGGTCGGCAACCGCTGAGAGGCCGCTTGTCATCAACCGTGACTCGCCGCGTCTCTCCGCAACGCTCGAAGACGTTGACGGCGAGAGTGCAACGGTCGTTGTCGAAAGCAACGAACCGCTTGTCGACCCGCCAGAAGTGAAAGGAGTGTTCACCGGCCCTGATAACTCGACCGAGAGCGACTCCGTCGCGATGATCGGTGTCGGCGGCAGCGACACCCACTTCACGGGCTCGTTCGCCACCGGCGAGACCGGAACCTACGAGATCACGAGCGTCGGAACCGACCGGGCCGGAAACGAGGGAACTGACACCGCGTCGGCCACCGTCGACACCCGGTTTACGCTCGGCGATGGCGTCATCGAACTCGCCGACACCGGCACGGCGATCGAATTCGACGTCGCAGACGACGCCGACGAAGCACTCCTTGCCCAGGAGCTGTTCCTCTCGCTTTCGGAGACGACCGCTAACGCGAACCTCGATGACGGCGACCTGGGAGTCAACTTCATCACTGCGGACCTCGACAACCTGCTGAGTTACTATCTCGACGAAGGCACCGTCGAAAGTGCGAGCATCTCGATGGCGATCGACGAAGCAACGCTCCCAGCAGGTGCATCGGCCGATGACGTTGAGTTGCAGTATTACGACGACGCGAGCGGAACCTGGGACCCTGTTGCGGACTCGACGGTCACACAGATCGACGACGACCCGTTCGTCACGGCCTCAGTCACCGGCTTCTCGACGTACGGCGCGTTCGTACCCGACACGGAGCCACCGCGGATCGTCGATCGATCGTCCGCCGACGGGACGACGCTCGATGCGGACACAGAGGAGACCACCGTTCGGTTCGAGTACGACGACGACCGCTCGGGCGTCGACGTGGGCTCGATCACGCTCGAGGTCGACGGCGAGGACGTCACCGCGAGCGACGGGACGGAGATCACCTCGACAGAGGCCACCCACGTCCTCGCGATCGAGCCGGGCCAGTCCTACGAGGCGGCCGTGACCGTCGCCGACACCGCGGGGAACGTCGAGCGCTACGCGACGAGCTTCTCCGTCGACGAGGAGCCGGCGGACGACGCGGACGTTCCGGACGACGAAGACGTTCCGGCGGAGGACGCTCCGGGAGACGACGAGGACGCTCCGGAGGAAGATGGAGCGGGAACTGAAGATCACGAGGACACGGCGGACGCACAGCCCGGCTTCGACCTGGCGGTCGCCGTCGTCGCGGCGTTGTTCGTCGCCTCGCTGGCCGCACGCCGACGCTGAGAGCCGGCTCACTCGTACCGGAGCGCGTCGATCGGGTCCGTGCGCGCGGCCCGCCACGCCGGGTAGAGCCCGGAGGCGATGCCGACGAGGACGCCCACGACGATCGCGAGCGCGACGTACTCTAAGGGATAGACCAGCGGGAGATCGATGTACCACGCGCCCAGATAGCCCGCGGCGAGCCCGAGGGCCGTTCCGAAGATCGCGCCGACGACGCCGAGTATCACGGCCTCGGCCAGAAACAGCCCGAGTACGTCGCGGTTCTGGGCGCCGACGGCCTTCATGATCCCGATCTCGCGGGTGCGTTCGGTCACCGAGACGAGCATGATGTTCGCGATGCCGATCGAGCCCACGAGCAGGGAGATGGCGGCGATGCCGACGACGAAGTTCTGCAGGAGATCGAGGACGTCCTGGAGCTGGGCGAGGAGCTCGGTGCTCGTCTGCATCGTCACGGCGAGCTCGTCGTCCATCAGCTCGCCGGCGTCCGAGGCGTCGCTCTCGAGGTAGCCGACGGCGGCCTCGCGGGCGCGGTCGATCGCCTCCTCGTCGGCGGACTCCGCCTCGATCACGATCGCGAGAAAGCGGGCGCTCTCCCCGGCCCCCTCGCCGCCGATGCCCAGGCCGTCGGTCTGTTCGGCGTAGTAGGGGTCGGTCGGCACGTAGATCCGCGGCGCGGACTCGAAGCCCTCGAACGGGCTCAGCCCCTCGTTCGTGTCGGTGATCCCGACCACCTCGACTGTCGTCGTCGCCCCGCCGAGGAGCGTGACCTCGAGCTCGTCGCCGACGGAGACGTTCTCCTCGAACCGGCCGGCCGCCGCGGGGTTTATCACCGCCTCCCGTTCGCCCGTCTCGAACTGTCGGCCCTCCGCGAGTCGCTCCTCCCGCACGTAGGACGGCCCGGAGGCGACCAGCCCGTCGCCCTGGGCCACCTGCTCGCCGTCGTAACTCACCGCCTGGGTCCCGACCGTCGCGTAGCCGTAGGCCGCCTCGACGGCCTCGAGCTCCTCGACGGCCTCGAGGTCGGCCTCGCTGAACACCGGCTGGGCGCCCGCCGCGGGGCCGCCCTCGACGTCGGGGTCGGCGGCCCAGCCGTAGACGTTCCGCCCGTCGTCGGGACTGAACTCGCCGACGACGCCGGCCTGGAGGCTCGCACCGAGGGTGACGAAGGCGATGACGGCCGCGACCCCGATGATCACGCCGAGGGTCGTCAGCGTCGAGCGGAGCCTGTGACCCCGGATCGATCGCCAGGAGAGCCGGAGGAACTCGACCGGCCGCATCAGTCCTTCCCCTCCGTGCCGGTGGCGTCCCCCTCCGCGTCGGTGGCATCCCTCTCCGTGCCGGTGGCGTCCCCGGCGTCGACCGACTCGATCCGCTCGATCCGGCCGTCGAGCAGGTGGACGATCCGCTCGGCGCGCTCGGCGACGTGGGGTTCGTGGGTCACCATCACGACGGTGTTGCCCGCGGCGTGGAGCTCGTCGAAGAGGTCGAGGACGTTCCGGCCGGTGTCGGTGTCGAGGTTTCCGGTCGGCTCGTCGGCGAGCAAGAGCGCGGGGTCGTTCACGAGCGCGCGGGCGATCGCGACCCGCTGGCGCTGGCCGCCCGATAGCTCGTTCGGGAGGTGATCGCCGCGTCCGGCGAGGCCGACGCGCTCGAGCAGTGCCGCGGCCCGCTCGCGGCGCGTGGCCCGGTCCTCGCCCCGGAACAGTCCGGGGAGCGCGACGTTCTCGAGCGCCGAGAGCCGGGGCATGAGGTTGAACGTCTGGAAGACGAAGCCGACCTCCTCACCGCGCAGGCGGGTCCGTTCGCGCTCGTCAAGTCCGGTGACCTCGCGGCCGCCGACGACCACCTCGCCCTCCGTCGGGGTGTCGAGACAGCCCACGAGGTTCATCAGCGTCGACTTCCCCGAGCCGCTCGGCCCCATGATCGCGGTGTACGAGCCACGCGGGATCTCCAGATCCACGCCGTCGAGGGCGTACACCGGCTCGCCGACGTGGTAGATCCGTCGGACTCCCGAGAGGGCGACCGCACTGGCGGACTCTGCCATCGGACGGGGTGACGGGACGCCCGGGCAAAAGCGCCGCGCCGACTCTCGATGGCTGACGGAGGATGCCGATCGTCGGCCTGACGGTTCGGACGGGAGCGTCGGTCGGACGGTTCGACCGCGAGCTGGGTGTGACTCCACGGCCGGGAGCGTCGATCGGACGGTTCGGCCGGGAGCGTTCGCCGGTCGGTCACTCCAGGATCACGGCGCCGGGATCCCAGCCGTCCGGATCGCCGGTCGGCGGCGCCCCGACCATCAGCCAGCGGGCCGCCTCGTCGCCCTCGTTGGCCGCGCTCCGGGGGACCGGCGGCGCGACGCGGGTCACCGTCCCGACCGGCGTCTCGACGCGCTCGCCGTCGATCCGCATCGTCGCCGGCCCGCGGACGGGGACGAACAGCTCCTCCTGGTCGCCCTCGGTGTGGTAGGGAACGTGTTCGCCGGCCTCGAGGATACGGGCGTTGACTTTCATCCCCGTGGCGCCGAGCGGGGCGGTCAGCCGGGCCGTCCCGATCGTCGACGTCGACGGCTGGGGGAACGAACACCCCTCGAGGTCGACGACCGTCGGTCGCTCCCCGGGCGCGGGCTCGGCGGGTGCGCCGACGGCGACGACCGAAGCCCCCGCGGGCGCGTGGAGCCGGCAGCCGACGCCGGCCGGCACACGGGCGACTCCCGATGGCGGACAGTCGACGGCTCCGGCTTCCCCCGTCCCGTCGACCGTCGCCCCGTCGACCACGAGACGGATCGGCCCGTCCGCGTCGATCGGGACACAGAGCGTCTCGGGCGACCGCGGGAGGGGGACGCCGTCGGCGGCGGCGAGTCGGTGGCCGTCGACGGTCGTCTCCGTACAGCCGAGCGCGTCCGTAAACGAGTTCCGTGCCGGCGGGCCGTCGGCGACGTCGTCGATCGAGACCGTCGCGTATCCGGAGGACATGGGATCGACTGCGACGCGTGGGGACAAGAAGACTCGGCACGCCGACTGATCCGGGGTCGAAGTGAATCGGGCTCCGGGGTTCGGATCGGCCGGGATCAGTCGTCGGTCGGAACCAGTCCTCGGCCGGGAGGCGGGATCAGTCGTCGGTCGGAACCAGTCCTCGGCCGGGAGGCGGGATCAGTCGTCGGCCGGAGCCGCGCCGCCCTCGCCGCTGACGCCGGTTCCGGGGCCGATGTCGATCCCGAGTTCCTCGAGTTTCTCGTCGGGGACGACGCCGTCGACCCAGCCGCGGTGCTCGTAGTACTCGGCTTTCATCTCCTCGAGCTCGCAGAACTCGCCCTCGCTCGCGCCCTGGCCGGGGACGCCGCCCTCGCCGTCGAGGAACCGGGCGGGCAGGGAGTCGTCGCTCCCGTCGAAGCCCGCGAGGTTGTTGTAGTAGCGTTCGAGGTTGTAGATCCGCTCGCCGGCCTCAAGCAGCTCCTCCTCGCTCACTTCGAGTCCGGTCATCCCGTTGTACTGGAGGACGTACTCCTCGATGCCCTCCGCGAAGGCGTTGAACTTGCAGATGTCGAAGCTGTCGCTTATCGCGTGGAGATCCTGGAAGGCGGCGGTCAGCTCGCCTTTCCCCTCCCACTCGTAGGGATCGACCTTCTCGGGGATGCCCAGGATTTCGGCGGCTGGCGTGTAGCCACGCAGGTGGCAGGCCCCGCGGTTCGAGGTCGCGTAGCCGATGCCCATTCCCTTCATACAGCGGGGGTCGTAGGCGGGGATCGTCTGGCCTTTGACCGCCAGGGAGTTCTCGTGGGCGTCGAGCTCCTCGGCGACGCGGTCTGCGCCCTCGGCGAGGAGGTCGCCGACGCCCTCGCGGTGGCCTATTCTTTTGATCGTCTCGATCATCGCCTCGGTATCGCCCCAGTCGATGCCCTCGTCGAGACGGCCGTCCTCGGACATCTCCATCGCCATCGCGAGCATGTTGCCCGTCTCGATGGCGTCGATCGAGAGGTCGTTACAGAGATCGATCATCACCGCGATCGAGTCCCGGTCGTCGTTCATGGAGTTCGGGCCGAGCGAGAAGGCGGGCTCGTACTCGAAGCTCTCCATGTGGACGTTCATCTCCTCGCCTTTGTGGCGGTAGGTGACCTCGACTTCCTTCTTACACGCCACGGGACAGGAGTGACAGGTCGGTTCGTCGACCAAGATGTTCTCCCGGACGTTCTCCCCCGAGACGCGTTCGGCGTCGAAGTCGAGCCCGCGGTCCTCGCTCGCGCTCTTCGTGCTCGTGTAGTAGCCGTTGCCCGTCGGCAGTCCGTCCATCTCCTCGGTGATGTTCATCAGGACGTTCGTCCCGTACACCGAGAGCCCGCCCTCGTTGGGCGCGGTGACGTCTGACTCCTGGATGGCTTTCATCGCCTCCTGGTGGCCCTCCTTGAACGTCTCCGGGTCGGCCGGCTTCGGCATCCGCGTGTTCGACTTGACGACGACGGCCTTGAGGTTCTTCGAGCCCATCACGCCGCCGGTGCCGCCACGGCCCGCCGCGCGGTCGTCCTCGTTGATGATCGAGGCGTAGCGGACCTCGTTCTCGCCGCCGGGGCCGATCCCCATGATCGAGAGGTTCCTGCCGTAGGAGCCGTCGACTTCCTCCTCGATCGTCTCGCGGGTCTCGTGAAAGCCCGTTCCCCAGAGGTGAGAGGCGTCACGGAGCTCGACCTCGCCGTCCTCGACGTAGGCGTAGACGGGCTCGTCGGCTTTCCCCTCGAACAGCAGGCCGTCGAAGCCGGCCCACTTCAGCCGGGCGCCGGACCACCCTCCCTGGTGGCTGTCGGTGACGGTCCCGGTCAGCGGCGATTTGGTACAGACCGCGAGCCGACCGCTCATGGTCACCTGGGTCCCCGTCAGGGGGCCGTTCATGAACGCGAGCAGGTTCTCCGGGCCGAGGGGATCGACGTCCGGTCCCTGCTCGAAAACGTACTTCACCCCCAGCCCGCGGGCACCGATGTACTTCGTTGCGTCCTCCTCGTCGATCGATTCGTACGCGACCTCCCCCGAAGAGAGGTCGACGCGACCGACGCAGTCCTGGAATCCGCCGAGTTCTGTCATGATAATCCCTCCACCTAGTATAGCACCGCCATCGTGTTAGGCGTTACCGGCCTGATTTAACCATAGGTGGTTACGTCACCGGCGTCGGGATCGGCGTGTTAACTGGGATCGTGTGTCGTGGCCGCGTTTCGAACCGTCGATCGGGGCCGTCCGTCGTGGCCGCGTTTCGATCCCGCGTCCGCGCCATCGCGGCTCCGAGGCCACGCTCGTCGAACGCACGACCGTGGGGTCACATGACTCCGAGCCCACGCTCGTCGAACGCACGACCGTGGCGTCACACGACGGTGTCGACCACCCCGGACACAGCAACGGTGTGACCACCCCGGAGTCACAGTAACAGCGCGACGACCGCGAGGATGACGAACACCAGCACGAACACCCGTGCGATCTCCATCGAGACCCCGGCGACGTTTCGAGCGCCGACGACGGCGGCGACGATGGCGAGCAGGACGAAGACGACCGCCCAGTACAGAAACTCGCTGGCGAGGATCTGGAGGGGGTAGGCCATGGGCTCACCATCACGGACGGGCTCATAAACGTCGGTGACCGTGTGGGCGCGTTCGGAGGACCTACGACCCCCGGCCGGAGGCGTAAGGGGCTCCGACCGCCGCGTAAGCTGGCGTTGGGGCCGATTCGGCCGGGCTTACGGGAGATCAGGCCACGGCGACGATCGTCGTCCCGGGTCGGAGCCGTCGCCGATAGCTCCCGGATCAGCCACCGTCCCGGGTCGGGGCCGTCGCCGACGTCTCCCGGATCAGCCACCGTTCCGGGTCGGAGCCGTCGCCGATAGCTCCCGGATCAGTCACCGTCCCGAATCGGGGCCGTCGCCGATAGCTCCCGGATCAGTCGTCGTCCTGGGTCGTGATGTCAGCCGACAGCCCCTGGGCCATCTCGATCTCCCGTGAGTTGTTCATCGTCCAGGCGGTCCGCTCGGTGACGGCCTCGATCGCCTCCCGGGCGCTCGGGTAGCCGTTGCCGGACTTCTTCACCCCACCGAAGGGCAACTGGACCTCCGCGCCGATACACGGCAGGTTGGCGTAGGCCAGTCCGAGGTCGGCACGGTCGCGGAAGTAGTTGATCTGGCGGTAGTCCTCCGAGATGATCGCGCCCGCGAGCCCGTAGGGGGTGTCGTTGTGGATCTCGACGGCCTCCTCGATATCGCCCGAGTACTCGAGCAAGGCGACGTGGGGGCCGAAACACTCCTCTTTGAGACAGCGCAACTCGGTGTCGTACTCGATCTCGTAGACGAACGGGCCGACCCAGTTGCCCCCCTCGTGACCCTCCGGGATCTCCCCGTCCTCGAGCTCGAAGCGGTCGACGAGCACCTCCGCGCCCTCCTCCCGGGCGAGCTCGTTGTGCCGGCGGATCTTCTCGACGTGGCCGGGTTCGATCGCCGGCCCCATGAACGTCGACTCCTCGAGTGGGTCACCGACCGCGACCTGCTCGGCGAGCTCGACGAACCGCTCTTTGAACTCGTCGTAGACCTCCTCGTGGACGATCAGCCGTTCGCTCGACACACACCGCTGGCCGGTCGTCTTGAAACTCGACATGATCGCCGAGTGGACGGCGACGTCGAGATCCGCCCGCTCGGTGATCACGACCGCGTTCTTCCCGCCCATCTCGCAGGCGGCGATCTTGCCCGGCTCGGCGCCGACTTTCCCCGAGATCTCGTGGCCGACCTCGGCGCTCCCGGTAAAGAGGACGGTGTCGACCCGGTCGTCGTCGACGATCGCCGCGCCGGCGTCGCCGTACCCCTGGACCATGTTGAACACGCCCTCGGGGACGCCGGCGTCGTCGAGCATCTCGGCGACGATCTGGGCACACCACGGCGTCTGTTCGGCGGGTTTCCAGACCACCACGTTCCCCTCGACGAGCGCGATCGCCATGTGCCAGAAGGGGATCGCGACCGGGAAGTTCCACGGGGTGATACAGCCGATGGTGCCCCGCGGTTTCCGGCGCATGTAGGCGTCCTTGCTCGGGATCTCCGAGGGGACGACGTCGCCGTGGGGGTGGCGGGCGTTGCCGGCGGCCCACTCGACCATGTGCCAGGCCTCGACGACGTCGGCTCGCCCCTCGCTTATCTCCTTGCCACACTCTTTGGTGACGATCTCGGCGAGCTCGTCGGTCCGCTCGCGCATCTCGTGGTAGACCTCCCAGAGGTACTCCGCGCGGTCGATGTAGCTGAGCGATCGCCACTCCTCGAACGCCCCGTCGGCGGCCGCGAGCGCGGCGTCGACGTCCGACGGCGTCCCCCGCCGGAACGTCGCGAGCGTCTCGCCGGTCGCCGGGTTCACGCTGTCGAACCGTCCCTCGCCCTCGCCGTCTACCCACTCGCCGTCGACGTAGTGTCCGTACGGATCCTTTGCCATACCCATCCGTCCGTTCCGTGACGTTGAATAACGTCAACCGTCCATGGTAGGGTGTTCCGAGCGCGTCCGGCACTCGGCGAACCCGACCATGTCAACAAAAGATACCGACGGAGCGCGGCTCACCCTCGAGCTCTGGCATCCGCGTTGCTGGGCGATCGAGACGACGAGCCGCCTCGAGGGAGGAATCCTGGCACACGCGGTCTACGACGCGCCGACGGCGGCCGACGAGCGCGTCGACGGCCTCTTTACCGCCTACGGCGACAGCGTCGAGGAGGTCGAGACGCTGCTCGAGGCGATCGACGACTCGCCGCTGGCCGGCGACGTCCGCGAGCTCCAGCGGCGGTTCGGCGGGAGCGAGGGCGTCGCCCCCGGGAGCGTCGTCAGGGAGTTTTTCCTCGATTACGACCCCGGGAAGATGATCTGTCCGACGCTGCTCGAACACGGCTTCGTCCACAGCGCGCCCGTCCGGATCGAGGACGGCGAGGAGCGCTGGGAGGTGTGGTACGTCGGCGACCGCGACGGGATGAGCGCGGCCCTAGAGGAGGTCCGGCGGGTGGGCGACGCCGAAATCTCCGTCGAGCGGGTCGTCAGCCGACCGGCCGACGGCTCCGAACGCCGACGCCGAATGGACGCCCTGACCGCCGCCCAGCGCGAGGCGTTCGAACTCGCCCGCGAACGGGGCTACTACCGGTGGCCCCGCGAAGTCTCCACGCGCGAGCTGGCCGCCGAACTCGACGTCTCGAAGACCACGCTGCTGGGCCACCTCCGGAAAGCCGAGGGGAAGCTGCTCGATCCGGACGGGGAGTGACGGCGCCGAGCGCCGGCACACACGAGTGTATCGGTGTCGACGGTGGATCCGGTACACACGAGTGTACTGGCGTTGGTGGAGAGTCCGGTACACACGAATGTACTGGCGTTGGTAGAGAGTCCGGTACACGCGAGTGTACTGGCGTTGGTGGAGAGTCCGATACACACGAGTATACCGGTGAAGCCGGTTCGCACGGGTGTCTCGGCAGTACGGGGCAGTGGACACGGAGGTCCCGGCAGAGGCGAAGCCGCCGTTTCCGTCCGTGATCAGTCGGACCGGGCGAGCGTCAGGTAGCCGGTGTGGCCGACCGGTGCCGTCGAGGGACGCGACCCCCGCTCGTCGAACCGCATCTCCCGCTGGATGGTCTCGCGGGTCCGGACGTCGGCGAGTCCCGCCTCGCGGGCGGCCGCGACGACCTCGCGGGTGGTCTCGACGAACGGGCTGTAGACCGCGAGGAAGCCGCCGTCGACGAGCAGCTCCGGGGCGAGGGGGACGATCGACGGGGCGTCGCCGGTGTCGAGGGTGAGCACGTCGAACGGCTCGCCCTCCCGGAGCTCGTCGGCGGCCTCCCGGAGGTCGCCAGTCCGGACGTCGACGGCGTCGGCGACGCCGCCGAGGGCCATGTTCTCCCGGGCGACCGCGGCGAACTCGGGGTCGCGCTCGTAGCTGACGACGGCGGCGCCCGCACGCGCCAGCAGGGCGGCGAGCACGCCGGTGCCCGTACCGGCGTCGAGCACGCGGTCGCCGACGGCGATCCCCGTCTCGCCGATCACGAGCCCGACGTCCCGGGGGATCATCGGCGCACCGGTCCGCTCGAAGTGAGAGAAGAGGTCGGGCCCACGCAGCGCCCGCACCCGGAGGGACTCCCCGAGGTGGCTCTCGACGACCTCGCCGGGGGTCGGCTCCGCGGGCACCTCGAACACGCCGAGGTCGGTGCCCAGCTCCTCGCCGGGCTCGACGAGGTACTCCCGGCCTTCCCCGACGAGCAGGAGACGCCTCACTCCAGCTCCTCGACGGCCGCCGCGAGGTCGCCGTCGTTGGCCTCGAGGGCCGCCCGCGCCTCCGCCTCGCTCGCGCCGGTTCGCCCGGCGACGATCTCGACGTCGCCCTCGGGGATCCCCGAGGGATCCTCGCTCTCGCCTCGCTCGCGCTCGGTCGGCGAGCCGATGACCTGGTAGGTCTCCTGGCCCCGGGCGTCCATCTTCGTGACGTCGGGGTCCTCGAAGACGAGGTCGTGGTCTGCGGTCCGGATGACGACCTCCTCGGCGTCGATCTCGTCGACGTCGATCCCCATCTGTTGCATCATCTGTTCCATCTTCCGCGGGTCGAGCCCTCCGCCTCCTCCGAACATACCCGACACGTTGCCATCCGCGGCAAAAAGGGTACCGAACGAGCGAGC
>LKNC01000209.1 GCA_001564255.1 Natrialbaceae archaeon Tc-Br11_E2g1 | reverse complement strand
GGTCGTGATCGTCGTCGCTTACCCGCCCGTCGCGTTCCCGACTGACCCCGCCACGGCCACTGGCACGGTGAACCTCTACACCCACTTTCTCGGGTACGCACTCGGCTTCATCGCGTCGTATCTGCTGATCTCGAGTGGGCTGTTCGATGGGTAAAAACGTGTCTTTCAGGCTGTTATTCAGCCCTACCGAAAGGTCAATTACTGGTCGGTGAGTATACAGTTGTAGTGGCGCTCCGACGGTGGCTTCGGGTTGGGATACAGGCGGTTCTGGTATTTGCACTCCTCGCACTGATCGCGGGGCAGGTACTCGGCCAGCCGATACTTCTCGGGTTCGTCGAGACGGGGAGCATGGAGCCCTCCCTCGAGCCCGGCGACGGGTTCGTGGCGGTTCCGTCCCCGCTTTCGGGTGAAGTCCGTGACGGCGACGTCGTCGTCTTCGACGCCGAAGAACTCGAGGGTGGTGGCCTGACGACCCACCGTGTCGTCGCCGAGACCGACCGGGGGTACGTCACCCAGGGCGATGCGAACCCCTTTACCGATCAGGACGGCGAGGAACCACACGTCCAGGACGGCCAGATCGTCGCGACGGCACTCCAGGTCGACGGTGACCTCGTCAGGATCCCACACCTCGGGACGGCAGCCGTGGCGGTCGGTGACGCGTTCGAGACCGTCCAGCAGTGGCTCGCTGCCACCGTCGGGACGGGTGCGGTGCTCGGTTCGTCGGGGCTCGTGTACGTCCTGTTCGGCCTGTCGATCGCCGCCTACGCCGTCGAAACTGTCCGTGAACGCCGGGACCGGCCCGCCTCTCGACGGGACGAGCAGGGGGTGCCGATCGACCCGCGGTGGCTCTGTGTCGGCTTCGCCGCGATCGTCGTGATCGCCGCGGCGGCCGCGATGGCGGTCCCCGCGGGCACCGAGTCGTTCGACGTCGTGAGTTCGTCTTTCGACTCCGATCGACCGCTCGTGATCGAGGCCGGGACCACCGAGGAAGTCGCGTATATGGTCTCCAACGGTGGGGTGGTTCCGGTCGTCTCCTACGTGGTTCCGGCGAGCGACGGCGTCGCCGTCGAGGACGAGCGGGTGTCCGTCGCGGGGAGGGACAGCGTCGAACTCGAAGTGACGCTTACCGCCCCCGAGGAGACGGGGTACCACCCGAGGTACGCGACCGAGTACCGATACTTGCACGTCCTTCCGGTTCCGGTGATCGCCGCCCTGTTCTCTATTCACCCGTGGCTCCCCCACCTCGCGATCCTGGGGCTGCTCGGCGGCGGTGTCTACGCGCTCGGGAGGGTGTTGATCGGCCAGGGTGAGCCACGCCTTCGGCGTCGCCGTGCCCACAGGACGCGTCGTTCCGATAGACGGAGGTCACGATAAATGTCGAAATACACGCAGTTTCGTTGGCGGATCGCATGAACGAGAGCCGACTCCGGGTTCGAGCCCTGCTCGAGGAGTACTGGTGGGCCGTGGCCATCACAGCGGCTGCCCTCCTCCTCGGCGGTCTCTGGCTCACCTACGGCGCCTACGTCGCCCAGGCGGAGACGGTCGAAGAGCAACCGGTCGATTCGTGGTCGGTGACCGGTGAACTCACTCACACGGCCACCGT
Source organism: Natrialbaceae archaeon Tc-Br11_E2g1 (assembly GCA_001564255.1). GTDB lineage: Archaea > Halobacteriota > Halobacteria > Halobacteriales > Natrialbaceae > Tc-Br11-E2g1. The sequence continues at coordinate 3,438 of LKNC01000209.1, read as the reverse complement.
CGAGGAAGAAAACGAACTGTTCCCCGTCGGGACGACTCTCGAGAACGAGCCGATCTACTACTCGAGGCTCTCGCCGACGTTCGACGGCGAGTACGTTGCCAGTTACGACGGTATCGACGGCGAGGCGGTCACGGTGGACCTCGAGGTCGAACTCGTCTCCCGTGCGGTCGGCGACGACACCGTCTACTGGGAGGAGACGGAGCCCCTCGAAGCCACCACCGTCGAAGACGTCTCCGCCGGAGAGGAGGTGACGGCGACGTTCTCGGTCGACGTTGTGGAACTCGACGAACGGCTCGACGAGGTCCAGGAGAGTCTCGGTGCCAGCCCGGGCGACCCCGAGACCGCCCTCGTCGCGACGGTGACCTACGAGGGGACGTTCGGGGACGAACACGACGCCGTCGAAGAACTCCATGAGATCACCATCGACCGCGCCGGTGAGACGTATTCCTTCGATGGGGGCGAGTTCTCCGAGCCGATCGACATCGAGGAACCCGTCGTCATCGAGGACTCGCCCGGGACCGTCGCGACGATCGGCGGCCCGTTCGCAACGCTTGCTGGCGGTGGCGGTCTCCTCGGTCTGGGACTCCTCCGGCGTCGAGGCCTGGACCTCTCCGAGGTCGAACGTGAGTGGCTCGCGTATCGGGGCGACCGCGAGGAGTTCGAGGACCTGATCACCCGGGTGGAACTGCCCGAGGGCGTCCAGGATCGACCGGAGGCGGCGGTGGCGACTTTCGGCGAACTCGCCGAACTCGCGATCGACGTGGGGGCACCAGTCGTCGAGGAGACGGCCCGCGACCGATACGTCGTCCCCCACCGGGACCTGCTGTACGTCTACACACCCCCCGACTGCCCGGGGGGCGTCGACCCGCGACCGCCGGCCGACGGTGACAGCGCTGGAAACGGGGACGAACACGACGCCGTCCCGTTCGAGGGGGACACAGAGTTCGAGGAAGGGAAACGCCTCGAGCGTGAGGACGCCTGACCGTCTCCAGCCGTCGAAACGCCTATCTCCGCCCGGACGAGTAGGATTTCCCAAACGGGATGGCGATACTCGACGACCTTTCGGGCTACGAGTTCGAGGACCTGATGGAGGACGTGTTCCGCAAACTCGGCTACGAGAACGTCCGCCAGTCCGCGCGGACGGCCGACGAGGGTCGGGACATCCTGATGGAGGAGGTCGTCGACGGTCGCCGCCGGGCGGTCGTCGTCGAGTGCAAACACACCGATACGGTGAGCCGCCCGGTCGTCCAGAAGCTCCACTCGGCGGTCGCCACCTACGACTACGACGGCCCCAAACGCGGGATGGTCGCGACGACCGGGCGTTTCACCCAACCCGCCAGGGAGTACGCCGGGAAACTCGGCGACGGGGACGGCGGGATCGAACTGCTCGACGGCCGCGACCTCCGGGCGATCGCCGAGGAGATCGGGCTGGACCTCTACAACGGGCGCATCGAGATCCTCTGTGAGCACTCCCTCGCGCCGACTCACCCGACCGCCGGCCGTGACGCTCCCGTCTACGAGGCCCTGCGGGACGTAGAGAACCTCACCCTCGAGAAAACGCCGACTCCCGAAACGGCCCTCGAGTTCGAGCCCACACTCACGATCAGAGCACAGACGAGTGCCACCTTCGAGACGAGCGTCGGCGTGGTCCACCGCCTCGAGGAAACCGACGACCTCGTCGTCCACGCCGGCCGCGAGGGGCCACGGGTCGCGACCGGCGACGTCCGCGACCTGGTCGCCAACCCGAACGCACCCCGGATCGACCTCGAGGACGCCGACCTCGAGGATCGGTTCGACGACGTGGGCCGCGACCGCTTCGGTGCGACCGAGACGGAGTACAAAGAGTGGGCAGTAGAGCGGATCAGAGACCACCACACGACCACGGTCCACTACACGGGCGGGAACAACGTCGACTACGAGAAGACCTGCACACCCAGCCGGTCGGACGTCTCGATCCGGTCGATCGATCCCGTCTACGTCCCACACGTCACCTCGAGGCTCTCGCTGGGCGAGTACGACTATCGCTACGCCTACTACGCCGCCGGCCCCTCCCGGACGACGACCGAAGACGGGATTCACCGCTGTGTCCACTGCGACGAGGAAGACGCCGATACGTACACCTACTGTGCCAACTGCGGGAGTATCAACTGCCCCGACCACATCCGGACCGAACGACTCGAGGACGACCCCGTCTGTACGGGCTGTGCCGTCACCGAACGGTTCGCCCTGAAGACGAAGTACTTCTACGACGAGGAGAACCTCGAGGCCTTCCGCGAGGAGTACTCGGAGATGGCAATCTACGAGAAGGCGATGGAAAACCCCGCGCTCGCGGCGGCGGCCGTTTTCGCGCTCGTTTTCCTCGTGGGTGTGGCCTCGAGTTCGATGGGTCTTCTCTGACACGACGACGGCGATCGGGCGGAGCCCATCCCCGACGATCGCACCCTGAATCTCAGCCTGTCGGTCGACCTCCCGGGACTGGGCACTGTCGGCAACGATCGGCGGTCCACGGGAAACCGGTTCGACGCCGGTCTCGTCGGCGCGGCGTTGTCGTCGTCGGCTCGAACCGCTCGAGAACGGGAGCGCCCCCGTTCGACCGGCCCCGTCACTCCTCCCGGAAGAACCGACCGTGGAAGCCGAACGGAACGGCGTGTGGTAGGGGGACGCGCGCTCTCTCGGTTACCGTTTCCGCGTCGAAGACGAGCAGCAAAGATCGCTCCCGTCGGGTGTCAAGCGCCGGTGCGATCACGACGCCGTCGTCCGCCGCGGTCCCGCCGGGACGCCGAACCATCCGCGGTTCTTCGACGTAGACGCCCCGTTCCCACCACTCCGTCGCGGTTCCCCGTTCGACGTCGAGTTTGACCAGTCCGTTCGCGCCTTCCCTGTCGGTCGCCTGTGCATACGCGTACCGGTACCGTCGACCCCGAACCGCCCTCGGAACCGTCGGAAGCTCCATCCCACCGTCGTACCGTTCGAAACGCCGGACACGTCCCTCCTCGGGGTGGAGCCGAAACCTGACGAACTTCCCGTCTGGAGCCGCGCCGAAGGCGGTCTCCGAGAGGGCCTCGAAGCCGAGCGCGCGGACGATCCCGTCGTCGTCGAACGCGACGAGATCGAGCACCAGCTCGTCGTCGTCCTCGTAGGCGTTGACGTGGTGGAAGGTGAAAAACGGGGACGTTTCCAGCGTCCCGGCGAGCGTCCCGGCGTCCCGGTCGACCACGATGAACCTGCTCGTGGCCCCGTCGTCGTACTCGAGGAGGTCGAGGAACCCCTGGTTCCACGGCGCGAGAGCTTTCGCTATCGCGATCCTGAGCGGCGTCTCGACGATGACGATATGGGAGTCGGTGATCGAACAGTCGTGGACGTATCCGGGGCCGGCCGCCGGTACGGTAGCGACGTGGGTCCGGCCGGCACGCCCGGACGGGATCCGGTAGAAGTGGT
>LKNC01000208.1 GCA_001564255.1 Natrialbaceae archaeon Tc-Br11_E2g1 | reverse complement strand
GGCGGGGACGCGTCCGCCCACGCCGCAAGATCGTTCCGCCCCTCGGCCTCGACCTCGGCGCGCTTGCGACTGCTCAGGTCGTCGTTCTCCGCGTGGACCATCACGACTCCGTTGTCGATCCCGGTGCTCCGTTGCAGCGCCTCGTACAACTGGCCCGCGTTCGCGTGCTCGATGTCGAGTACCGGGGCCGCCGTCTTGTACATGTTGAAAAAGAGCTTAAATGACGGGATGCCGGCCTCCGCGAGCGTCGGCATCTCGGTGATGTGATCGTCGTTCTGGATAATCGCGTGGAAACCGAAGTCGATGTAAGAGTTCTTCTCCCCGATTTCCCTGTAATCGTCGACCTCCGGCGCGTAGGGGTCGGACTGGAACAGGAAGGTGAGCATCGACGTGACGCCAGCGTAGACAGCCCCGCGTGTTTCCGTTTCGAAGTCCGTCTCGAAGTGATCCCGGAACCCGCCCTGATACCCGGCCAGACCCATGTGAGTGTGCGGATCGATCGCACCCGGAAGGAGGACGTTTCCGTCCGCGTCGACGTGTTCTCGGGCATCCGGAAGCCGCTGATCACTGCCGACATGGACGATTTTTCCGTCGTCGACGGCGACGCCCCCATCGATCCGTCCCGAAGGCGTCACTACGTCTGCGTTGCTGATGGTCAGGTCTACTGGTTCACGTCCCATAGTTATCGACGCGCGTCGGCGTTCAAAACGATTGTGGTCGAGTGCTGGCCGTGCGTGCAGGTTGCTCGAGCATCCGGAGCGGACGATAGCCACTCTGTCGTTCTGCCATCGTCCGACCGCAACGACCAAATGGGTGCTCGACAAGAGCTATGGTTGTTAATCTATGCCACGACAATCACACTCGCTTCGAGAACTCATCGAGCGCGATCACATCCTCCTGGCGCCAGGCGTTGCAGACGCAATGGAGGCCAAAATCGCGGCCCAGCAGGGTGCAGAAGCGATCTATATCAGCGGGAACTCGCTCGCCTCAAGCATCCATGGCAACCCGGATATCGGACTCACATCGTTCAAAGAGACGCTTGATCGGGCGCGAACGATCACTGGCGCCGTCGACGTTCCAGTCGTCTGTGACGTCGACAACGGGTACGGGAACGCACTGAACGTCGTCAGAACCGTCGAGGAGTTCGAACGTGCGGGGGTCGGTGGGATCCAGATCGAGGACCAGACGTGGCCGAAGAAATGCGGTCACCTCGACGGAAAAGAACTCGTTTCGAGTGACGAAATGTGTGCAAAAATCCTGGCCGCCGTCGACACGCGAGGGAGTGATGAGTTCCTGATCGTCGCCCGAACGGACGCCATCGCCACCGACGGTCTAGACGAGGCGATCGAGCGAGCGAGAGCCTACGCCGAACACGGGGCAGATCTCGTCTTCGTCGACGCCCCAGAGTCATCCGAACAGTTAGAGCAGATCGGAACGGAATTGGGCGACGTTCCGACTCTCACGAATATTCCGTACGGCGGTGAAACACCGCTCCGGTCCGCGTCGGAACTCGAGGCGATCGGCTTCGACGTGATGCTGTTTGCCTGCGTCGCCCAGAAGGCCAAGATCAAGATTCTGGAGGAGGTCTTCTCGACACTCCTCGAGTCGGGCACCGAACGCGAAGTCGTCGACCGCCTCGGCGACTGGAGGGACCGGGAACGGGTGACCGAACTCGACCAGTGGACCGAACTTGAGGAGCGGTACGTCGACTTGAGCCGCGACTGACAACCTCGAGACCTACACAGCGTTGGCTCCCTGTCGGGCCGCGGCCCGTTCATTGACCCCATCGTAGACATCGAAACGGTTCTACGGCGGACCGTCGGTAAATTGCGACCGAAGACTCATCGATCCCCATCCTGAGGCGTCCGGCGACTACACGGGCAGGCACGAACGAAGTACCCGGTGGCCGGTTGGCCCGGGGCGGATTCTTCCTTTGACTGCCGCTGGTGGAGCCGACACGCGGCAGGTGCCGCTCTCCCGGCCTTCCACACTCGATGTCAGACAGTGTACGTCATCGTGTCTTCGGTTAACCACTGCGGGCGTTCCAGGCTGGAACTCCCTCGAGCGGCGTTCGATCGACAGTAATAGGACCCGTGGCTCCCTTCCCCCGGGAGAAGACAGATGGGCGCAATATGAACGCGAGGGACGTACGCCGTGGTGTAGCCGAACTCAGAGGCGAGGGACGGGGGATGATACTGCTGGTCGTCTCAGCCGGCTGGTTCCTCTCGCTGGGGAGCCGTCTCATCTATCCGGTCATCCTCCCCCAGCTCATGACCGAGTACCGGATCACCTACGGCACCGCGGGGATCGCACTCAGCGTCCTCTGGCTGTCGTATGCCCTCGTGAGCGCGCCGGGGGGACTGATCGCGGACCGGATCGGCGAGCGGTCGTTGCTGTTCTGGAGTGCAGTCGTCACGGCGGGTGGCGCGATCGCAGTCGTGGCCGCGCCGACGTTCGGCGTGTTCCTCCTTGCAACGGCGACCCTGGGGATCGGGACCGGGTTGTACGGGACGACCGGAACGACCGTGCTGACCGACGTCTACACCCATCGGGACACGACGGCCGTCAGCGTCTCACAGGTCGCGGGCACGGCTGGAACCATCGTCCTCCCGGTCGTGTCGGGACTCCTCGCGGTCGCAGTCGGGTGGCGACTCGGGGTCGCCTACGTGGTTCCCGGCTTCGTCCTCCTCGCGGTCGGTCTCCGGTACACCATCCCCGAGCGGACGTCGCCACCCGCGGCCACTTCCGGGCAGTCCGCCCGGGAGTTCGTCCGAACGGTTCGAGAGCCGTTTTTCAACCGAACGCTCCTCTTGCTCGTCTGTGGTATGACGGCCGTCGGCTTCGTCTACCAGGGGCTCTCCGGGTTCCTCCCGGCGTATCTCATCGAGACGAAAGGCTTCTCCCAGCGGGACGCGTCGCTCCTGTTCGGGCTGTTTATGCTCTCGATGATCGCCGCCAAAGTCCTCTGTGGGCCGGTCTCGAGGCGGTACGGCGATCGTCGGTCGCTCGTCGGGTTCGCGCTGCTTGGCACCCCAGCCATCGTCGCGTTCCCGTTCGTCGATTCGGTGCCCGGTATCGTCTCCGTCGTCTGGTTCTCCGGGATCATACTGGGGTATACCCCGATCGCGACGACCTACGCCATGTTGTTTATCCCGGGCAGTATCCAGGGAACCGCGTTCGGCATCGTCCGGACGTCGTTTCTCGGTGTCGGCGCACTCGCACCTCCGCTTATCGGCCTGTTGGCCGACGAGGGGCTCTTCGACGTCGCCTTCGTCGGCCTCGCCCTCGCCGGAGTGGTTGCCGTCGCGGTCAGTCTCCTGTTGCCCGAAAAACGCTCGTAGCCGCGCGTGATCGACCCGCCCGCTCCACGTTCGGGGGAACTAGCGGCCGTGTCGAAGCGTCACACCGAGCTCCCGCGCCCCGTGTGTCCGTGGCGACCGGAGGGCCTCGAGTGCCGCCTCGACCTCCCCGTCCGCGAGCCCGTACGAGAGAAGCGACTCGAGGCGGGCGTCGAACGCCGCCGCCGGGATCGGATCGCGGTAGTCCCCGCTCGGATACGCGCGTTCGGCGCTGCGTTCCGACCCGTCGTCGAGTTCGATCCGGACGCGTGCCCCCCAGTCGTCGGGGAACGCGGCCTCGAACCCCTCGTCTGCTCGAACCTCGACCCTGTCGGCGAGGGCCTGTACGTCCTCGTCGGCGATCGCCGCCGGAGTGAAGTCCTCGAGTCCCAGCCCCCCGCTGTAGAGGTGTCGTGCCAGGACGTACGGTATCGAGAACTTCGCACCCGTCAGTGTCTCCGGCGAGGTGTGTGCCATATCGGCCGCGTTCGCGTACGTCTCGACCACGATCCGTTCGATCGTTTCGGGGTCTGCCTCGAGGGCACACGCCCGCAGGGCGTCGATCGGCGCGTGGGTGTACCGACAGGACGGATAGGGTTTGAAGTAGTTCTCCGTGATCGCCCAGCGGTCCCCGAGGTCGGCAAAGAGGTCGGTCAACCCCCCGGGAAGGAGCTCCTCGAAGGGGTCGTACACCGCCGCCATCACGTCGGGTGAGCCGGGGATGCCCGCCCGTGCGAAGCGGGCCATCGTCACGCCGACGCCCGCGGACGCGCCGGCGGTCAGGTTCCGTGACGGTGGCCCCTCGGTGTACGGATCGTACATCGAGACGACGGCGCGGTTCGCGGCGAGGCGAAACGTCTCACGGACCGTCGCTGGGTCGGGGTCGGTACAGAGCACGCCGGCTACCGCCGGCCCGACGGTCGTCCACGTCGCGTGGGGGTTCCGGACGAGCCACGGCACCGCGTCGTTGATCCGTGCTTTCATCGCGAAGATCGCTTCCTCGAGTCGGGCACAGATCTCGTACGCCCGCACGCAGCTCTCGACGAGCGTCTCGCCGTCGGCGTCCGCGTGTTCGGCCATCGCGAGCGCGCCGACGACGATGCCCGAGCCGACGTGACCGCCGGTGTTGTGGCCCTCCTCTACTTCCTGGACGATCGCCGTCGTTCCGTTCAGCGTCGCCGCCTGGACGGGGTCGGTCGACCGACTCGAGCCGACGACCGTGGCGTGGCCGTCGGGGAGCGCCATCCCCTCCCAGGCCGGGTCGAAGGGGTCGGCCCCGGCTCCGGCGACCGTCGCCGCGAGGACGTCCGCGACCGTCCTCCCGGCGCGGTCGAGCACCGCCTCCGGGATCGGCGTCTCGAACGACGAGAAGACGTCGGCTTCCCAGTCGGCGGCGGGTTCGGGTACGTTCGTCGTCATCGGTGTGGCTCCGTCGGCCGTACCGTACTGTCTTCGGTTGGCATACGAGGGGTGATACCCCCGGAACTGACCTAAAGTTATGTGTCCACCAGTCAATGTGAACGTTTTTACCCCACGCCGGAGAGTGATCTACCGTAGATGAGCGACAACGAAGACGACGGGTCGGTGAGTCGGAGCGACGTCACCGACTACGAACGACTCTGGGATCACGACACGGCGGGTTCCCCGACGCTCGCGGTCGTTTCGGCGGTCGCGGAACTCGATCGCGTGGACTCGAGCGAGCTCCCG
>LKNC01000207.1 GCA_001564255.1 Natrialbaceae archaeon Tc-Br11_E2g1 | reverse complement strand
GTGTGGCTCGAGACGAGCCACTTCTACGGGGAAAGCGGCGGTCAGCCGGCCGATCGTGGGACGATCGACGGCCACTCGGTCGAGGACGTCCAGTTCGTCGACGACGAGACGGTTCACCTGCTGGCGGAGGACCCGTCCTTCCGGGTCGGCCACCGCGTACTCTGTTCGATCGACTGGGCGTTCCGTATGTACTGTATGCGCGCACACACGGCGAGTCACGTCCTCTACGGTGGGGCCCGGAGACTGTGTGAACAGCTCGGCTACGGCGGGTTCGACATCGACGAAGACCGTGTCCGGATCGACCTCGAGACCACCACCGAGATCGACGACGGGTTGCTGGTCGAACTCGAGAGTCTGGTACGGAGGGCAGTCTGGGAGTCACGCCCCGTCTCCTGGCAGTCGATACAGCAAGCCGAGGCACGCGAGCGCGAGGAGATCGCCTTTACCGAGGACACGGAGGGGGCGTTCCACAAAGGACGGGTCCGGATCGTCACGATCGGCGGCCCGGAGGACAACGGATCGGCAAACGGCTCGAGTGACCCGTGGGACGTCGCGGCCTGTGGCGGGACACACGTCCGGAACACCCGTGAGATCGGCCCCGTCACGGTGTGTGGTCGGTCGAACCCCGGTGGGGGGTTGACCCGGATCGAACTCGCCGTCGGGCCGGCCGCCATCGAGCGGGCGACGGTCGAAAAGCGGGCGGCTCTCGGGGCGAAACGCGCTCTCGGGACGGGGATCGAAGACGTCCCGAGCGAACTCGAGGCCGTCCTCGAGGACCGCGAGCGTTCCGGGGCCGACCTCGAGTGATCAGTCCATCGCGATGTAGGTCCGCGTGCCGGTCACACCGCCTTGGCCCTGGATCCCCGAGGAGGCGACGTCGAGGACGCCGTACACCTCGCTCGCGTCGACCTCCGCGATGATGTCGTAGTCGCCGGCGACGATGTGTGCTTCACTGACCGACCCGAGTTCCCGGATGTCGGCGAGGAGCCCTTCGGACTTTCCCGTGACCGTCTTCACCATGATGAACGCATGGACCATCGCTATCGACAGTGTGGTACACTCTGTCACGACTAAAGCCTTTGCCCGGGTTCCGGGGTAAAGTTATTGATGCGTGGGGGCGTACCAGTTCCCATGCGGTTTGTGATCATAGGTGCTGGACGGGTCGGGCTCCGGACGGCGCGTGTCCTCCGCGAGGAAGGCCACGAGGTGACGCTGGTCGAACGTGCCGAACCGAGAGTCCGCAGTGCCCGAAACGAGGGGTTCGCGGTGATCGCCGGCGACGGCTCCCGGGAAACGACCCTCGAGGACGCCGGGATCGTCGACGCCGACGCCGTCGGCGGGCTCACCAGCGACCTGAACGTCAACTTCGCGGCGTGTATGATCGCCAAACACCACGGCTGTCGGACGGTGATGCGGATCGACCGTGGCCACCGCGAGGAGATCTACCACAAGTACGCAGGCGAGGTCGACGAGGTGGTCTTCCCCGAACGCCTCGGCGCGATGGGCGCGAAAAACGCCTTGCTCGGCGGGACGATCCGTGCGATCGCCGACATCGCCCAGCACCTACAGATCGTGGAACTCACCGTCACCGAGAACGCCCCCGTCACGGGGTACTCGATGGACGAACTCGAGCTCCCAGCCGACGCGACGGTGCTCGCGTTCGGCAAACGCGATGGCGACCTCGAGATCCCGACGGCCGATGAGTCCCTCGAGGTCGGCGATCGGGTCGTGGTGCTCGCGGACTTCGCGGTGTTGAGCGACGTTCGCCAGATTCTGGTCGGGGAGCCCCCGGAACTCGCGGGGTCGAAAGCCGGTGCTGGAGGTGTCAACTGATGGTTACTGCGTTCGTCATGATCAAAGCGAACACGGGCGAGGCGGATCGGCTACGAACTGACATCGAGGCGATCGAGGGCGTCGAATCGGCACACATCGTCGCCGGCGACGTCGACCTCATCGCGAAAGCGCGCGTCGAGACCCCGGCGGCTGTAAAGACCATCTCCGCGGAAGAGATCCAGGGTATCGAGGGTGTCGAGGACACACAGACGTACATCGCGATGGACTGATAGAAAGAGGTGCGTTATTAGGCTTCAATCCCTAAGTACGGCTAACGTGTCCCGGATCGATCTCCGTACACACACTGGCGCGGGTTGTGCTCGTTCCGGCGGGGGTCCGGGTGCGGATCACTTCTACGATGAACGGAGCAAACACGACGGGGAGCCCGTACGCGCCCCACACAGCGGAGGAAACGGCGACGATGCTCGAGGCCGTCGGGGCCGATTCGGTCGAAGAGCTCTTCGACGTACCCGAGGAGGTACGCTTTACCGACGAGTTCGGCATCGAACAGCGAAGCGAACGGGAGACTCGGCGCCTGACCCGGGAGATCCTCGAGGAAAACGACGACCTCGTCGAGTTGCTCGGTCGCGGACACTACGGCTACTACGTCCCCTCGCTGGTCGACCACCTCGCCGACCGATCGGAGTTTCTCACCTCGTATACACAGTACCAGCCCGAGGCCTCCCAGGGGTTCTTGCAGGTGCTCTTCGAGTATCAGTCGCTGCTCGTCGAACTGACGGGCCTCGAGGTCGCCAACTGTTCGATGTACGACGCGTCGACGGCGTTGGGCGAAGCGGCGACGCTCGCCGACCGTCTCCGGGGGGGTAGTGGGACTCGCGTGCTCGTTCCCGACCTGTTGCGCCCGGGTCGACGAAGCACCGTAGAGAACTACGTCGCCGGCACGGACCTCGAGGTCGAGACCTACCCGACGGCGGACGCGACGGTCGACCTCGAGGCCCTCGAGGCCGCGATCGACGAGGAAGTCGTGATGGTCTACGCGGAGAACCCGACGATCCGTGGTGCGATCGAGGGGAACCTGGACGCGATCGGCGCCCTGGCAGACGACGCCGAGGCCCTGTTCGTCCTCGGGACCGACCCCGTGGCGCTGTCGCTGCTCCAGTGCCCCGCGGACGTCGGCGCGGACGTCGTCGTCGGCGACGCGAGCGTCCTCGGTCTCCCGACGAGTTACGGGATGGGACTCGGACTCTTCGCCACCCGCGGGGAGTATCTCCGGCAGGTCCCAGGCCGGCTCGTGGGGGTAAGCGAGGATTCGAGCGATCGACGGACCTACACCCTGACCCTACAGACCCGCGAACAGCACATCCGTCGCGAGCGGGCGACGAGTAACATCTGTACGAACCAGGCGTGGGTCGCCCTGCGGACGGCGATACACGCCGCCTCGCTTGGCCCCTCGGGGATGGTCGATCTGGCCGAACGCGGCGTCGTCCGCGCCGAGGGTCTGGCCGAACGGATCGACGACCTTCCGGGCGTCACCGCCCCGGTCGACGATCGCCGACACCTCCGGGAGTTCGTCGCCCGCGTCGACGGGAACGCAGAGACGATCCGAACTGACCTCGAGGACCGGGGCTACGCTGTCCACGCAGTCGACGACGAGGAGATCCAGATCTGCGTCGCGGGAGCGACCGACGAGCAACTCGACGGGTTCCTCGAGGCGCTTTCGGAGGTGACACGATGACCGAGCGGACCCGATACGACCAGGCTCGGTGGACGACGGATGGCGAGTACGAACCCCTCCTTTCGGAGAAGGACTCGACGCGTGTCGAGATCGGCGACGACTCGCCGCTTCCCGACGAACTGACTCGAGACGGCCTCGAGTTACCCGAACGCTCCGAGCCGGAACTGGCCCGTCACTACACTCGCCTCTCTCAGATGGTCTACGGCATCGACGTCGGCCCCTACCCGCTCGGCTCGTGTACGATGAAGTACAACCCGAAGTTCACCGAGGACGTCGCGGCGTTGCCCTCCGCGCAGGTCCACCCCGACCGCTCCGAGAAATCGATCCAGGGCACCCTCGAGTTGCTGTACCGACTCCAGGACTACCTGGGTCGGATCGGCGGGATGGACGCCGTGACCCTCCAGCCGCCGGCCGGCGCAGCGGGCGAGTTCGTGGGTATCCGCGTCGCCACGGCCTACCACGACCACAACGGCGAGGGGGATCGCGACGAGGTAATCGTCCCCGAAAGCGCCCACGGGACGAACTTCGCGACTGCAGCCCTCTGTGGCTACGACGTCGTCTCCCTGCCAAGCGACGAGGAGGGACGAGTCGACCTCGAGGCCCTCGAGGCCGCCCTCTCCGAAAATACGGCGGCACTGATGCTCACCAACCCCAACACCTTGGGGCTGTTCGAGCGCGACATCGTCGAGATCGCCGAGATGGTCCACGACGTCGGCGGACTGCTGTACTACGACGGGGCGAACTTAAACGCCTTGCTCGGCCAGGCTCGCCCGGGCGACATGGGCTTCGACGTGATGCACTACAACGTCCACAAGACGTTCGCAACCCCCCACGGTGGCGGTGGACCCGGTGCGGGGCCGGTCGGCGTCGTTTCCGACCTCGAGGCGTTCCTGCCCGCTCCCCGAGTGAGGAGGCGCGAGCGCGCCTCCGAACGGTCCCGTGAGACGGGGGCTGATAACGACGGAGCGGGCGACGGCGCGAGCGCAAGCGAGCGGCCGTTCGAGTTGTTCGACCCCGACCACACCATCGGCCACGTCCACGGCTTCCAGGGCAACTGGCTCGTGCTCGTGAAGGCCTTCGCCTACATCGCCCGGCTGGGCGACGAGGGCCTCGAGGACGCGAGCGCGAAGGCAGTCCTCAACGCGAACTACCTCGCCAGTCGGATCGAGTACGACGTGCCATACGGCCCGTTCCACCACGAGTTCGTCGCCAGTGCGGGCGAGCAGGACGCCGCCGACGTCGCAAAGCGTATGCTCGACTTCGGCGTTCACCCGCCGACGACCAAGTGGCCCGAAATCGTCCCCGAGGCGCTGATGACCGAGCCGACGGAAGTCGAGAGCAAGGGGACCCTAGACCAGCTCGCGGCGGCGTTCAACGCCGTCGTCGGCGAGGACGACGAGACCATCGAAACCGCACCCAACCACACCGCTGCGGGCCGGATCGATCAGACGAGCGCGGCACGCAACCCGCGGCTGTCCTGGCACGCACTCGAGGACGGCGACGAATAATGGCTCGCTTCGC
>LKNC01000010.1 GCA_001564255.1 Natrialbaceae archaeon Tc-Br11_E2g1 | reverse complement strand
TCGGGGATCGACTCGAAGAACCCGACTGGGGACAGTTCGTAAAGACCGGCGCGAACAGGGAGTTCCCGCCCGAACAGGAGGACTTCTGGGCCGTTCGTGCGGCCAGCCTCCTGCGGAAAGTCGCCGACAGCGAACCGGTCGGCGTAAAGCGTCTCGCTACCGAGTACGGCGGCGCCAAACGCGGAACGAACCGCTACCAGGTCGCACCCGCACGCCGTGCCGACGGCTCGCGAAACGTCATCCGGACGATCCTCCAGCAACTCGAGGAAGAGGGCCTCGTCGAGACCGCCGACGGCGAAGGACGGCGCGTCACCGCGGACGGACGGAGCCTCCTCGACGACACCGCCGGTGAGGTCTTAGAGGAACTCGACCGACCGGAACTCGAGAAATACGCGTAACTCTCTTATACCAGGAGCAACGACGCTTTTGCCCGTTCGTCCGAAATCATTTTCCCGCGCGACGGACAACACTTGACTATGAGTGGAACCCCCGACGACGACGAACTCGAGGAACTGCGCCGCAAAAAGATGGAGCGACTCCAGGAACAGGCCGAGGGTCAAGAGGGCGGGCAAGCCCAAGAGGCCGCAAAGCAACAGGCAGAAGCCCAGAAGAAGGCCCTGTTGCGCCAGCACCTGACCGACGACGCCCGAAAGCGGCTCAACACCGTCAAGATGAGCAAACAACAGTTCGGCGAGCAGGTCGAACGCCAGGTCCTTGCGCTGGCAAAGAGCGGTCGTATCCAGGGAAAAATCGACGACGAGAAGATGAAACAGCTTCTCAACGAGCTCAAACCCGAGAAGAAGAGCTTCGACATCCGGCGGCGGTGAAATGCGGCTCGGACTCCTCTACAGTGGCGGCAAGGACTCGACGCTCGCCGCCTTGCTCCTCTCGCGGTTTTACGACGTTACCCTGACGACCGCCCACTTCGGGGTCACCGACGACTGGAAACACGCCCGGGACACTGCCCGGGCGAGTGGCTTCGAGTTCGACCGCCTCGAGCTCGACCGCGAGATCGCACAGGAGGCGATCTCCCGCATTCGCGAGGATGGCTTCCCGAGAAACGGCATCCAGCTCGTCCACCGGGAGGCCCTCGAGGCGCTCGCCGAGGGGGGTTTCGACGCGATCGCCGACGGCACCCGTCGTGACGACCGCGTCCCGACGGTCTCTAGAGCACAGGCTCAAAGTTTAGAGGACCGACACGACGTCGACTACATCGCGCCACTGTCGGGGTTCGGGCGCACCGCCGTCGACAGGTTAGTCGAGTCACGCCTCGAGGTGACCGTCGGGCCGAGCGAGGAGATCACGCGGGCGGACTACGAGGCCGAACTGCGGGCGCTGATCGCAGAGGAGGACGGGGACGATGCGATCGCCGAGTTGTTCCCCGATCACGAACAGACCCACGTCACCGACCTGCGATAATCGGGGTTACGGTCGTCGGAACTCAAAGCGTGCCCCGCCCTCCTCGCTTTCGGTGACGACGACCGTCCAGTCGTGGGCCTCGGCGACTGCCCGGACGACGGCGAGACCGAGTCCCGACCCGTCCTCGCGCGTGGAGTACCCCTGTTCGAGTACGGTCCCCCGTTTCTCCGGTGGGATCCCGGGACCGTCGTCTTCGACGAAGAGCCCGTTCTTACAGGGGCCGACGCGGACGGTAACGGCCTCGCTTCCGTGTTCGATCGCGTCGTCGGAACCGCCGGACTCCCCGCGGTTCGGAGAGCCATGCTCTACGGCGTTGCGATAGAGGTTCTCGAAGAGGCTCTTCGCCCGGGTGCGGTCGACCCGGATCGTTCGGTCGCCGGCCACCTCGAGGGTCGCATCCCCCGTCTCGACGGTCTCCCAGGTCTCACTGGCGAGTTCCGAGAGCTGTGTCTCCTCGGGATCGTCGACGTGTTTGGCGCTTCGGGCGACCGAGAGGCTCTCGTCGATGAGTTCGTCCATCCGCTCTAGGGCGGCGGTTACGTCGTCTAGATGGGACGGATCGCCCGTCCGGAAGGTCTTGCGTAAGTTCCCCTGGGCGACTCCGAGTGGATTTCGCAGGTCGTGGCTGACGATGCTCGCGAACTCCTCGAGGCGCTCGCTCTGTCGGCGGGCCTCCCTGACGGCGACACGCTGGCGGATCTCGTAGGTCCCCGCGACGGTGCCGGCGGCGACCCCGACGGTGCCGCTCATCAGGGTCAAATAGAGGGGGTCAGGGACCCCGGTGCCGTCGAGTGCGAGCACGTGGAGGTGAAGGCCGGTCACCACCGACGCGGCGAGAAACCCCCCGAGCCCATAGGAGAACACGGAGATCCGATCGCGCACAGAGACGTTCCGTGCGACGAGCCAGCGGTCGGCGAAGACGACCGCAACCGCCGAGAGGAACGGGAGTGCGCTCTCGAGGATCGCCTGGAGGGTGACGTCGTCGGTAACGACGCGGACGAGAATCGTCGCCGCGAGGACGGTCCCCAGGGCCGAAAGCGGCGAGACCGGGACCCGAGCGCCGACGTCGGTCACCCAGTCGTCCTCGACCTGTTGCATGGCCGGACCCTTACGCCAGGCAATCATCAACTTTCGGTCCCCGCCCCGACGACGGGAGGAAAGAAGAATAGAAGTGTGCCGTCGCCGAACCGACGGCCATGTACGACCGAATCAAGGGATTCCGTGATTTCTACCCCGGCGAGATGGTCGCCCGTCGGGCCACTACCGACGCTTTGGAGGAAGTCGCTCGCCGCTATGGCTTCCGGGAGATCGGGACCCCCGCTCTCGAGCGCGCGGGGATGTGGACCGACAAGAGCGGCGACGAGATCGTCGAGGAACTGTACGCCTTCGAAGACCAGGGCGGTCGCCACGTCACACTCACCCCCGAACTGACGCCGACGGTCGCCCGGATGGTCGTCGCGAAACAACAGGAGCTGTCGAAACCGATCAAGTGGTTCTCGACCCGTCCGTTCTGGCGCTACGAACAGGTCCAGCAGGGCCGCCAGCGTGAGTTCTACCAGACCAACGTCGACGTCTTCGGCTCGTCGGAACCGGAAGCAGACGCGGAGGTTTTGGCGTGGGCTGCAGACGCTCTCACGGGTCTGGGTCTCACCGGCGAGCACTTCGAGTTCCGGGTCTCCCACCGGGACATCTTGGGTGGGCTGCTCGAGACCTTCGAAGCCGAGGTCGACGCCGAGGCGGCGATCCGCGCGGTCGACAAATCCGAGAAGATTTCCCGCGCGGAGTACCACGACCTACTCGTCGACGCCGGCCTCTCGGGGAGCCAGGCCGCCCAGTTCGACGATCTGGTCTCGAGTGGCGACCTCGAGGACGTCGTCGCCTTCGCCGACAGCACTCGTGTCACAGAAGCCGTCGAGAACCTCCGGGCAGTTCTCGCGGCCGCCGAGGACTTCGGGGCCGGAGAGTACTGTACGATCTCACTCGAGACCGCCCGCGGACTCGATTACTACACGGGCGTCGTCTTCGAGTGTTTCGATTCGGCGGGTGAGGTCTCCCGATCGATCTTCGGCGGCGGGCGCTATGACGACTTAATCGAGGACTTCGGCGGCCAGCCGACCCCTGCCGTCGGCGTCGCCCCCGGCCACGCGACCCTCTCTCTGCTCTGTCAGCGTGCCGGCGTCTGGCCCGACGAGGAGGTCTCGACGGACTACTACGTCCTGCAGGTCGGTGACACCCGACCCACCGCGGGCCGGATCGCCCGCGAGCTACGTGACCGGGGCCACGTCGTCGAGAGCGACGTCGCCGGCCGTTCCTTTGGCGCACAGCTCGATTACGCCGACTCGATCAACGCCGAGACGACAGTGATCGTCGGCGAACGCGACCTCGAGAACGACGAGGTGACGGTAAAAGACATGGGCTCTGGCGACCAGATCCAGGTTCCCGTCTCCGAGTTCCCGGGTGAACACGAAGCGCCCACGTTCGGGGACTTCGAGAACTGATCGCGAGAAGTGCGACAGACCGTCACGATCGGTGACGGTAGCCGACGGCAGACACGTCTCCGTCGGGCCCGCCAAGCGTTAATTACCGGGGTGGTGTACGACCCCCGGATGGCCGACACCCGCCCCAACGTCTTGCTCGTCCTCACGGATCAGGAGCGATACGACTGTACCGCCCCCGACGGGCCGCCAGTCGGGACGCCGGCGCTCGATCGTCTCTCGAGTGAGGGGGTTCGCTTCGAGCGGGCGTACACCCCGATCAGTATCTGCACGAGCGCCCGTGCGTCGTTGCTCACGGGGCTGTACCCGCACAACCACGGCATGCTCAACAACTGTCACGGGGACGACGCGGTCCAGGCGAACCTCCCCGACGAGCTGGCGACGTTCTCCGAGGCACTCGCCGAGGCCGGCTACGCCCTCACGTACACGGGCAAGTGGCACGTCGGCCGCGATCAGGTCCCCGGCGACTTCGGCTTTTCCTATCTCGGGGGCTCGGATAAACACCACGACGACATCGACGCCGAGTTCAAGCGATACCGCGAGGAACTCGGTGTCCCCCGTGACGTCTCCCTCGAGGAAGCGATCTACACCGCCGGCGAGGGCGGAACGCTCGTCGCCGCGACCACGCCGGTTCCCCTCGAGGCGACACGGGCGTACTTCCTGGCCGAACGGACCCTCGAGGCGCTGGACCGCCACGCGGACACGACGCCTTTCTTCCACCGGACGGACTTTCTCGGCCCACACCACCCCTACGTCGTTCCCGAGCCCTACGCCTCGATGTACGACCCTGAGGAAATCGACCCACCCGAGAGCTACGCGGAGACCTTCGCGGGCAAACCCGTCGTTCACGAACAGTACGTCGCCTATCGCGGGGTCGACGACTTCGGGTGGGAGACGTGGGCGGAGGTGCTCGCGAAGTACTGGGGGTTCGTCTCGATGATCGACGATCAGATCGACCGGATCCTCGAGGGCCTCGAGGAACGGGGCCTCGCCGGGGAGACGATGGTCGTCCACACCGCTGACCACGGTGACTTCGTCGGCAACCACCGCCAGTTCAACAAGGGGCCGCTGATGTACGAGGACACCTATCAGATCCCGCTGCAGGTGCGCTGGCCCGGCGTCACCGAGCCCGGAACGGTTCGTGACGACCCCGTCTCGCTCGTCGATCTCGCACCCACGTTCCTCGAGGTCGCCGACGCCTCGATCCGCGAGGACGTCGACGGCCGGAGCCTCCGCCCCCTCCTCGAGGGTGGGTCTCCCGCCGACTGGCCCGAGGCCGTCTTCGCGGAGTACCACGGCGACGAGTTCGGCCTCTACAGCCAGCGGATGGTCCGGACAGCGCAGTACAAGTTCGTCTACAACGGGCCGGACCGCAACGAACTGTACGACCTCGAGGCCGATCCGGCGGAACTTCAGAACCTGATCGACCACCCGGACTACGCCGCCGTCCGCGAGGACCTTGCCGGGCGACTCACGGCGTGGATGGACGAGACCGACGACCCGAACAGTACGTGGGTCCCCCCTACGCTTCGAGGTTGATGTTCGGCCGCGCTCAACTCAAATATTCGAACGCCCGTTACACTCTTGTCGGTTTCACCGTGAAAGTCACCCAATGACGTCGCCGACGATCGCCGCCCTCCACAACGAGGTCGAGGCGGAGTACGAGTACCACTGTGGCGCCCTCGCGGGTCACGTCCCGGACGCCAGAGAGTTCGACGTCCCCGCCGGTGAACGGCCCGACCTCGAGAGCGTCGTCTCTCAGCTCTCGTCGTCCCCGTCCGGGCAGGGACCGACCGTCACCGAGCCGGTCATCCCCTCGTGTTGGCTGCAGACGTACTCGTACTCGCCGACCCCGACGAACCGGTGGTCGAACGTCTCACCTTCTTCGAGGGTGTCCTCGTGGTCGTCGTCCTCGTAGGAGGTGAAGGGCTCGACGCCCTCCGGGACGCTCGTCCCCTCGAGGTCGGGATAGGCCGAGACGGTGTGGCCGTCGTCCTCGGCCCGCCAGCGGACGACCTCGCCGACGGTAACTTCGAGATCCGCCGGCTCGAAGACGGTCTCACCGTCGGGGCCGACGGCCACCTCGGCGGCCGGTTCGTCTCCCACCTCGACGGTCCCGGTCATCCCCTCGTGTTGGCTACAGACGTACTCGTACTCCCCTGGCACCTCGAAGGTGTGGACGACCGTTTCGCCCTCCTCGAGGGTGTCGTCGTGGTCGTCGTCCGGGTAAGAGGTGAAGGGGTCGGCCTCCTCCGGGACGCTCGTTCCCTCGAGGTCCGGATGCGTGGAGACGGTGTGGCCGTCGTCCTCGAGAACCCACTCGACGGTGTGTCCGAGGTCGACCTCGAGGGTGTCGGGTTCGAAGACCTCCTCGCCGTCCGGGGCGACGACGACCGTCCCGTCGACGCAGGGTTCGACGGTCACGGTTCCGACCATCTGGGGGACGTGTGGCGTACAGACGTAGACGTACTCTCCCGGGACGGTGAAGGTGTGGACGTACGTCGACCCCTCCTCGTCGACGCTGAAGTGGTCCTCGCCCTCGTAAGAGGCGAAGTACTCGGCGTCCTCGGGCACGCTCGTCCCGTCTGCGGCATCTGGATGGGCGGTCACGTTGTGACCCGGGCTATCGAAGTACCACTCGACGGTCTCCCCGAGTCCGATCACGACGTCTTCCGGTTCGAACCGCCACGCGCCGTCGGGGCCCGCGATCACCTCGGTGACGAACCCCTCCCCGTCTCCGGCTTCGTCCTCGTCGGTGTCCCCTCTCGCCCCCACGATACCAGTAGTCGAGCCGACCACACCGGTCACGGCCAGCCATCCTAACAGCTCGCGCCGGGTGTTGTCTCTCACCATGTCACCACCTAGCATTTCAGATTAAAAACACTTTTGACACGCCACGGTGAGGGTCATTCTACGACGACTACTCGGATAGGCTGATACGTATCCCGGAATCCCCCGCCTACCCGTCGTTGCGGGAGGGATCGGGCTCCGGACTCGTCACGAACTCGAGTAACCCCTCTCCCGTCACCTCGAGGCCCTGTCGGGCAAAGAAGTTCGCGACGTTCGTACAGTCACGCTCTAAAAACTCGCGGCTGTTGGGGTGGTGGACGGTGACGGCCTGTCCGAGGTCGATCACGACGAGTTCCCCCTCGTGGAAGACCACGTTGTACTCGCTCAGGTCGCCGTGGATCAGCCCGGCCGAGTAGAGCCGGCGCATGTACTCCCGCAAGACCTCGTAGGCAGTCCGTGGGTTCTCGATGTGGACCTCGCCGAGGCGTTTGGCCCGTCCGTCGTCGTCGTTTCCGATGTACTCCATCACCAGGACGTTTCGCTGGACGGCGATCGGTTCGGGGACGCGAACGCCCGCCCGGGCAGCGCGTTCTAAGTTGGCCGATTCCTTTTTCACCCACGCCAGGACGACGTCCGTTTTCTTCCCGCCGAGACCCTCAAAGCGGGGGTCGCCCTCCAAGTAATCGCGCATCTGCTTGAAGTTCGAGGCGTTGATCCGGTAGATCTTTACGGCGACCTCCCGGTCGTCTCCGAGTGCGTGGTAGACGTTCGCCTCCTTGCCCGTCGAGATCGGCCCGCCGAAGGCCTCGACGTGGCTGTCCTGGACGAGTTTGTAGAGGGCGGCGAACGTCGCGTCGTCGAACACCGACTGCTCGACTTTGAACTGATCGGCGTCTTTGATCCGCTGTTCGAACTGTTCGAACTCCCGGTCGCGCTTTCTGGCGATGCGATCTGCCTCCGTATCGGAGACGTCGATCTCCTCCCACTCGTCACCCGGCGTCTCGACTTCTCCGGGGTCTACCAGTTCGAACTCCTCGTCCATCTACCTGACAGTACCACGCCAGGCGGGTAAAGTACTGGGTTCGGTCGTGCGAGGACGCGCCTCTTTCCGCGTCCAGGGACGCGCACTTTTTCCGCCTCGAGTGGTAACCCCGCCTCATGACTGACGTACCCGCACGATTCCTCGCAGGGGACCGCCCCGACGACGTCGCGCTCTTTCTGGCCGACTCGTTCGTCGAGGACGACCGCCTCGAGAGCTACGGCCAGCCAGTCGACGGGGGCGTCCTGATCGTCGTCGACGGCGAGAGCGGACGTAACGCCTTCCAGGCGGCGACGGGAACCGGCGCGATGGAGTTCGCCGGCGCAGCGATGGGCCTCGAGGGGACCATCGATAGCGACCTGACCGGGGGAACCTGTCCGGACGAACCTGCGGGTGGCGACCACGACGTGGAGTTCGTCTTCGCCTTCTCCGAAGAGCAAAACGAGGAGGTCGGTGGCATCTACGCCGACGGCGACGTGATCCACGCCTACGCGATGTGTAGCTGTGGGACGGCCTACTCGGATAAGTGGGTCGCCGGCGAAGAGTAGACGACCGGCGTCTCTGCAGTCAATTTCCGTCCGAACCCTTAGGCGGGAGACCGTCGTAGATGATAACGATGAGTTCCTACGAGACACCCGCCGAAACCGGTGGCTTCGTCCTCTCGAGTCGGGAGTGGCGGGTCGTCGGCGGGGCGAGTGCACTCATGGCGATAAACGTCGCCCTGATGTACCTGATCGTCGCGACCCCACTGGCCGTCGTCAACGACTACCTCTTTGCGATACCCATCGTCGGCGTGCTCGTCTACGGCGCGGCGATTATGGGCGGGGAGTTGATCGCCGAGCGCGGCGTCGAGGGCGGGGACCTGGGTATTGCCTTCATCGGAATGATGGTCCTCCA
Source organism: Natrialbaceae archaeon Tc-Br11_E2g1 (assembly GCA_001564255.1). Classification (GTDB taxonomy): domain Archaea; phylum Halobacteriota; class Halobacteria; order Halobacteriales; family Natrialbaceae; genus Tc-Br11-E2g1. The sequence goes on along the minus strand of LKNC01000010.1, from coordinate 12,312 downwards.
GCTCGCTTTCGGCGTCTTCGGCGCGGGCGTCCTCTCGGCGGTTCCCAGAGCGGCTCAGCCTACCGTGTTGGTCGTGACGGCGGTCGTCGTCGCTCTGTTGACCGGACTGATCGCGACCTACGTCTACGCCCGGTCGAAGACCTTCGAGTCGTGGGGCACCTACGCCAACTTCTCCTTTATCGGTGGCGTGGTCGCCATCGCCGTCGGGACCCTCTTCTCGCCCGTCTTGCTCGTGGGCTTCGTCCTGATCTTCCTCGGCTTTCTCCTTCGACTCGGCTGGGAGATCTGGCGCGTCCGTGACCACCGGGCGGATTCCGTGACCCTCCAGACGATCGGGGTCTACATCGCCGTCGCCGGCGTCTTCGTCCACGTGTTACAGCTCGTGATCCGGTATCTGGCTCGAGAATAGGGCGGCCTTCGTCCTCGGTCGCTACTCCTCGTCTTGCTCTTGGTCTTCGTCGGCGACGACTTCGTTGAACGCATCGAGGATGACCTGCTTTGTCACCGCGCCACGGGTCGTCCAGTGGTTCGCGTAATCGAGCATGTCGTCGTAGATGTCGGGCTTACAGCCCGCGGCCTTGGGATGGCCGCCGCCGTTGACGAGGCCAGCGACCTCGTGACAGCGATCGAACTCGTCGGTCCCGCGGATCGAGGCCGAGCCGGCGGGTTTGACGACCACCGACGCGTCTGCACCCTCCTCACGCATCGCTTCCGCGACCTCGTTCTGTGAACACCGGCCGTAGGTGACGCCGACGGTGTAACCGCCGACCTCGCGATACTCCGCGCGGGCGGCCGCCCGCTCGATCAGCGCCTCCTTCTCGATACGTTTCTCGGCGATGTACTCCTCGACCCACTCGGGCAGATCCGCACCGTACTCCCGGACGACCTCGGTGTACTCCGCCGAATCGGTCCAGTAGGCGTAATCGGCCAGGTCGTCGCTGCGTGGGTCCTCGCGAAGCCAGAGGTCGTGGTCGCGGGTGACCGTAGCCAGTTCCTCGTGTTTGGGTTCGAAGTCGTACTCGAGTTCGCGGTAGACGACGTCGGCGCTACACTCCTCTTCGGAGTCGCCGACCTCGAGGTCGACGCCGGCTTCACGGACTGCCGTGGCGACCTCCTCGTCCCACTGGTGGTGGTCGTACCACGCGGCGTCGTCGGCGACTTCGAGGGCGGCCTCGAGTTCTTCGTCGACGTACTCGTATCTGTCCGGACAGAGGTCACAGACGTACAGATCGATGCCGTCGTCGGCGAACTCGGCGACGTGGGCGAGTTGATCCTCGAGGTTGTGTGGGCTCGCCGGGAGCAAGGCGACGCGGTGGGGCGTCGGTTCGGGCACTTCGAGGTCGTCGGCCTCGAGTGTGGGCTCCGTCCCGTCGTCCCCCTCGAGTTCGTCCGCTTCGGGTTCCGGAACGTGCTGTACGTCGTCGTGGGCTTCCCTGAGCAATGCGACACAGGCCAGTCCGTCGGCGTCGGTGTCGGCGACGACGGCGACCTTCGCACCCTCGAGGGTCTCCTTGGCCCGTTCAGCAGCGAGGTCTTCCTCGAGGCTGTCGGGATAGAAAAAGCCCGTTCCGGGCAGGACCGACTTACGCGAGAGGGGAAGTTCGTGGTCGATGAGTTCGGCGTCCATGTCCGAGGGTGGGCGGGCAAGCGGGAAGAAACCGCCGGTCCCTTCTCGAGACTACCGCGTCGCTCGTTTCCACTCGTCGAGGCCGACCACGGTACCGTCGACGTCGTCGGGTACACTATACGAACCCAGCGCCCACATATCAGATAGCCTGACAGTATCCCTACTCTGGAAAGACCTACGCTTATCAACGAGGCGATACTCGGTTCAACTATGCAATCGCTATCCGGCCAGTCGATCGTCGTCATCGGTGGTGGGGTCGGTGGTCTCTCGACTGCCTGTTATCTCGCCGACCGAGGTGGCGACGTGACCGTCGTCGAGAAAAACGACCAGCTCGGTGGCCGAGCCAGCCGCCTCGAGGTCGACGGCTTCACCTTCGATATGGGGCCGTCGTGGTACCTGATGCCCGACGTCTTCGAGCGGTTTTTCGGCCACTTCGACCGAACGCCCGAGGAGTACTACGAGTTGACCCACCTCGATCCCCACTACCGGATCTTCTTCAAAGATAGCGCGGAGCGAAACTCCGCGGACGATGCGAGCGGGCAGAGCCCGCGAGCACACGTGGACAAGGTGGATATCACTCCTGACCTCGAGCGCTCAAAGCGGATCTTCGAGTCCTACGAGGAGGGAGCCGGCGAGGCCCTAGAGGAGTATCTCGAGAAGTCGGAACTGAACTACGAGGTGGGGATGGAACACTTCGTCTACGAGGATCGCTCGAGGCTGCGGGATTTCATCGACCTGGACGTCGCCCGGCAGGCCCGTGGGCTCTCACTTTTGGGCTCGATGCAAGGCCACGTCGAGAAGTACTTCGACCATCCCAAACTCCAGCAGATCATGCAGTACACGCTCGTGTTCCTCGGGGGGTCGCCGACGAACACGCCCGCGCTGTACAATCTGATGAGCCACGTCGACTTCAACCTCGGCGTCTACTACCCCGAGAACGGACTCGGCGGCGTGATCGACGGGATGGTCGAGTTAGGTGAGGAACTCGGCGTCACCTACGAGACGGGACGGCCCGTGACGGCGATCAAAGGCCGTGCGGGGGCGTTCAACCTCGAGACCCCAGAGGGGCCGATCGCCGCCGACCTCGTGGTGAGCAACGCCGACTACGCCCACACCGAACTCGAACTGCTCCCGCCGGAGAAACGCGGCTACGACGAAGACTACTGGGATTCACGCACCTACGCCCCCTCGGCGTTCTTGCTCTATCTGGGCGTCGAAGGCGAGGTGCCCGAACTCGCCCACCACACGCTCGTCTTGCCCACCGACTGGGACGAACACTTCGAGCAGATCTTCGACGACCCCGCCTGGCCCGACGATCCGGCGTACTACCTCTGTGTCCCCTCCGAAACCGACGACGACGTCGCGCCGGAAGGTCACAGCAACCTGTTCGCCCTCGTCCCGATCGCCCCCGGTCTCGAGGACACCCCCGAACTCCGCCAGCAGTACCGCGATCTGGTCCTCGAGGACGTCGCCGCGAACACGGGCGTCGACCTGCGCGATCGCATCGTCGTCGAGGAACGCTTCTGCGTCGAGGACTTCGCTGACAGGTACAACAGCTACAAGGGCACCGCCCTCGGAATGGCACACACCTTACGCCAGACCGCCCTCTTCCGGCCGCCCCACCGCTCGAAGGAGGTCGACGGGCTGTACTTCGTCGGCGGCAACACCACGCCCGGCATCGGCGTCCCGATGTGTCTCATAAGCGGGGACATCACCGCCGAGAACGTCCTCGAGGACCACGGGGTTCCCGAAGCCGAAACTCCGCTGAGCGAATGAGGGCGCCTCGAGGGGGTGAGAGACGGGGGGTCGACACCCGAGGTGGGTTCACGTGACCGACGGAAACCTCGCCCGTACACACTCGAGTCCGACCGGCCGACTCGCGTACCTGCTGGTTCTCTCGCGGCCGCGTTTTTGGCTCTACCTCGCCGGGCCGGTGCTCGTCGGGGTCGCCTACGGCGCGGGCTCGAGTAACGACCTGGTGACCCCGACGACGGTCGCCCTGTTCGCGTATTTCCTCGTGCCCGCCAACGTCTTCCTCTACGGGATAAACGACGTCTACGACCGTGACATCGACGCGGATAACCCGAAAAAAGCGGGGCGGGAGGCCCGCTATGAGGGCCAGCGGTTCGTCCCGGCCGTGGTCGCCGTCTGTGTCGCCCTCGCGATCCCACTTCTCGCCCTCCTCTCGCTTTCGGCCTGGGCGTGGATCGCCGTCTTCCTCCTGTTGGGAGCGGCCTACAGCGCCCCGCCCGCTCGATTCAAGACCACGCCGTTTCTGGACTCGCTCTCGAACGGCCTCTACGTCACCCCGGGGATCGCCGCCTACGTCGCCGTCTCCGGGAGTCAACCGCCCCTCCTCGCAATCGTCGGGGCCTGGCTGTGGGCGATGGGGATGCACACGTTCTCTGCGATCCCCGACATCGAACCCGACCGACGGGCGAGAGTCCGGACCACCGCGACGGTCCTCGGGGAGGCCCGGACGTACGCCTACTGTGGTGCCTGCTGGCTCGCCGCGGCTGTTTCTTTCGGCGCGATCGACTACCGACTCGGCGCGGCCCTCGCCGTCTACCCCGTCTTCGTCGCGGGCGTGGCGGCCTCGAGTGTCTCCGTACACCGGGCGTACTGGTGGTTCCCCGCGGTAAACACCCTCGTGGGGACGCTGTTGACGATGGGTGGACTCTGGTGGCTACTGTATGAATAACGATTATCACACTGATTCCGACACGAGCGGCCGAGAGGCGATCCAGCGACGCCTCGAGGCCCTGATCCGGGAGAATCGCTTTACGATCGCCGTGGTCTTCCCCGCCGTCGGCGCGGTGACACTGGTCGCCAGCGCCGAGGGACTCCTGCCGGGGCCACTCGAGTACAACCCCCTGCTCATCCTCTTTGGGACGCTCGTCATGCGCTCGCCACTTCTCGTTGGCCTCCTGCCGAAGATCGGTGCGTGGGCGCTGGCCTGTTTCGCCGTCCTCACGGTATACACCTACGCCATCGAAATCGTCGGTGTTCGGACCGACTGGCCCTACGGTGCATTCGAGTACACGATCCAGCTCGGGCCGATGCTCCTTGGGGAGGTGCCCCTCGCTCTCCCACTGTTTTTCGTCCCGCTGGTGTGCAACGCTTACCTGCTGACGCTGCTCTTGCTGGGTGACTGGCAGGAAAACCTCGCCGTTAGGCTCCTCGCGGCGGTCGTCGCCGTCGTCGCCATCGACCTCGTCCTCGACCCCGCCGCCGTCGCCGTCGGCTTCTGGGAGTTCACCCCGCCGGGGGTCTACTACGGCGTCCCCGTCTCGAACTACGTCGGGTGGGTGATCTCGGGAACCGTCGCCGTGGTCCTCGTCGACCTGGCGTTCGACCGGGCGGCCCTCCTCGAGCGCGTGCGCTCGTGTGAGTTCATCTTCGACGACCTGGTGAGTTTCGTCCTGCTGTGGGGGACCGTGAACGTCCTCTACGGGAACTGGATCGCGGCGGCCGTCGCGGGCGGCTTCGCACTCGGACTGTTCCGGACCGGACGGTACGACCTCGAGATGGTGAAGACGGCGGTGCCGGCGGCGCTGGGAAGCAAGGGGTGGTGATGTTGCCGCGGGGTTCCCCGGAGTGTGAGGACGGCCGGGAGGTGGACGCACACCCCGTGGCGAGCGGGGGGTTTCCGGACAGGCCGGAAACACGTGCGAGAGGGAGCGATGATAGACGATCGGAAACACGACGCTGGTGAGTTCACATCTGGTGTCCGGGGCCGTCGGTTACACGATGTGGGCTGTGTCTCCCGATCGAACTGTTTATGCTTTTAAGCTAGTAATCACTGGAGTGATGACTGAACCGTGGGCGACGCCCATCGGCATCGCGTATATCGGTCTGTTTTTTCTCAGTGGCGTCTGCTGTTTTTTCGTGGTTCCGCGGGCCAGAACGCTCGATATCGCCGAACTACGGCATGGGTTACTCGGGTTGCTTGTGACGACCGGTATCTGGAGTTTCTTCAAGGCGGCGTTCTTTATTGTCCCGGCTCCGTTTCGGGAGGCAACGTACACAATCGGGTTGGTATTCGGGTTCGCAACCGTTTGGGCGTGGCTGTACTTCGCATCCGCCTACACCGGTCGACGACTGCATCGGAATAGGACGCTCCGTCTGTTCGGTGCCGGCGTGTTCCTCGCGGTGGTGGGTATAAAGCTCACCAATCCGGTTCACGGGTTGTATTTCACCACGACTGAAGCGACCACGCCGTTTGAGTACCTGGCGATCGATCATGGCGTGATACACTGGGCGTCGACCGGCCTGGCGTACGTGCTCGCAGCGATCGGACTGTTCGTCATCCTCGAGATGTATGTCAAGTCAGAATACGAGACGAGACTGCTAGGCGTCTTTACCGGCCTCCTGGCACTCCCTGTTACATTCGATCTCATTGCGCTCGTGAGACCGGAGTTGATCAACTTCATCTACGCGCCGATCGGCGTCGCAGCGTTCGCCATCGGGGCAGTGTATCTGTTCGGTGATCGGTTTCTGTCGGTCGGGGTGGCGGCACAGACTACTGACGCGACGATCGTCGTTGACCGAAACGATCGGGTTCGGAATTTCTCGCCCGCGGCGGTGAACGCGTTTCCGGAACTCGAAGGGACGGTCGGGGAGAAACTTGACGACGTGCTCCCAACGGTGGCGGCCACGAAAGGCGGTGACGGGAACGTTATCGAACGCGAGGACGACGATCGGTCAGCATACTACTTCGTTTCGTCGACATCGATAACTCTCGATAATTCGACGGTAGAGGTTTTGAGGCTTACCGATATAACGGATCGGGAACGCCAACGTCGGAGACTGATCCAACGGGAACGCGAACTCGGTCAACGGAACGAACTCTACCGTGCCATCATCGCGGCGAGCTTCTCGTTCGTTTTCCAGATCGATCTGGAGAAGCGCTTCAGTTTCGTTTCGTCGTCGACAAAGGAGTTTCTCGGGTACGAACCCGACGAACTCACCGGCGAACCGGTTTCGGTGCTCGTCCCGGACGAAGAGACGCTGGGTGAGACCACCGACTACGTCGAAGAGGCTATAAACGGTGCGTCGCTCCAAGTGCGTGATCTTCCGATTGCGAACCGCTCCGGTCACACTGTGTACGTCGACGTGCGGATGGTTCCGATATACGACCCGAGTGTCGACCAAGACGCGCGGACACCGGACGACATCGTTGGGGTACAGGCGATGGTGCGGGATACGAGTCAAAGACGCCAGCGGGAAGGCCTCATTAGCGTGATGAATCGCGTACTGCGCCACAACGTTCGCAACGAACTGACGGTCATCAGTGGACATGCTGAGATACTGGCAGCTGAACTCGATGGTGGTGCTAAATCGAACGCCGAGACGATTGTAGAAGCGACCAACCGGCTTTTGAACGTCACTGAATCGGCCCGTCGGATCGAAACGAACCGCGAGATTTCGCCGGAGCTGGAGACTACCGATCTCGTTCCGATCATCAACGATTTGATCGCCAAATTCGAACAGCGCTATCGGGATGCAACAGTAACAACCGAGATTCCGGAGACGGCGATTGCCGAGTCGTTGCCACAGATAGAGACGGCGCTGTGGGAACTGCTCGAAAACGCCGCCGAACACACCGGGCCACAGCCGACTGTTGACCTCACCGTCACCACAGGTGATGAACGGATCGCTATCACGATCACCGATGAGGGTCCCGGGCTTCCCGAAGACGAACGGCAGGTACTGGCCGACGGGAAAGAACAGCCACTGGTTCATGGCCAGGGCCTCGGCTTGTACCTCTCCTATTGGATCATCGCAAATCTCGACGGCACGATCGAGATCCCCAGATCGCAGTCGGGCACGGCGATCACAATCGAGGTTCCGACCGCGCCAGATCCATCATAGGGTTTGTCACTACCGGTAAAAACGAACATTCACGGTCCGATACCATCGTCGCTATCCGGAAGGCAAAACCGGCAGTCAGCTGGCATATCTACCGACCACTGTCGATGATGACAACACGTTTTGGTGACTACCGGACCGGTGTCCGTTCGCCGGGCTCGAGGCCGTGGAGTCCGGCCTCGTTGGATTGGACGGCGGAGACGCGCTGAAAGACCGCTTCGGGGTCGCGGTTCCAGTGCCAGTGCCAGCGGGTTCGGGCGAGACACCACAGTTTTCGGGCGGTCGACAGCGAGGGATCCGTAGAGAGGACGTCGTACTCCTGAGCCCGGATCAATCGGTGGTGTTCGGCGTAGAGGACGGCGGCCAGCAAGACCGGGAGCTGACAGTCCTCTGGGAGATACCGGATGCCGGCGACGCCCTCCTGGTATAGCCGTTCGGTCCGGCGCAGTTCTTCGGCCATCGCGGCCGCGAACGACTCGCTCATCTCGAGGTCCTCGACCTGTTGTTCGGGGACGCCGTGGGCACGCAGGGTCTCCTGGGGGATGTAGATCCTGTCACGCTCTAGGACGTCCTCGCGGACGTCCCGCAGGAAGTTCGTCATCTGGAACGCCTCACCGAGTGCGATCGCGTGGGGGAGGGCGGTTTCGGGGTCGTCGGGTTCCATGATCGCGGTCATCATCACCCCGACGGCCGCCGCGGAGCCTCGCATGTACCCCTCGAGGTCCTCGTAGCTCTCGTATCGGCTCGTGTGGATGTCCGTTGCCATCGCCTCGAGGAACTCCTCGACTTCCGTCTCCGAGATCTCGTACCGGTCTCGAAGCTCGTTGAAGGCAACGAGGACGGGGTCGTCGGGTTCGACCTCACCGAGTGCCTTCGCACGGAGGTCCTCGATCTGGGCGGCCTGTTTCTCGGGTGGCACGCCGGCGGCGTCGTCGACGACTTCGTCGGCGATCCGGAAGAAGCCATAGAGGACGTGCGTGGCGTGTCGGACGCGTTCTGGAAGGAACTTCGTTGCGAGGTAAAACGTCTTCCCCGTTCGCTTCTGGATCTCCTTCCCGGCGTCGATGTGTTCTTTTTGCATTTTTACTCTCGTCGGCCCCTCTCGGTACCGATTAGGCAACTGATGTTAGACATATGTATATAAAACGCCTAGGCCTTATAGAGTCGGTAATCGGCAGATAACGTCCCCTTCTGTTCGCCGTCGCTACCACACCGACCCACCGAGTGATCCTGTCGCCCACACGGACGTACCCCCCTTCCGAGACGTGCCGGGACGCCGGTCTGGCCCGCGTCAGTCCGGCCACGACCGACAGTACGACCCTCGAGGGTAATACTCGGTTCCCGGGGTCGTCGACGACCTCGCGAGACGGGACGCCCGCCTGGCCGTTTTTTCGTCGTTCTCGCCGGCTGTAACGGCGTCAGCGAGGACGGACTGGGCGAGTATCACTCCTCTGTGTGCGGAGAACCCGTTCCGGCCTCGAGGGTCTCGGACGTTTCGGCGTGCGTTTTCGAGAGTTCCACGTACCGGTCGCCGGCCTCGTGCCAGTAGGACCCTTCGACTTCCCGTATCACTTCTGCTGGCGTTCCGACCGCGAGCGAGGACTCCGGGACCTCCGTCCCTTCGGTGACGACGCTGTTTGCCCCGACCAGGCTCCCGTCGCCGATCACGCTGTCGTCTAGGACGATCGCGCCCATCCCGACCAGACACCGCTCGCCGACGGTCGCGTTGTGGACGACGGCGTTGTGGCCGACGGTCGCGTACGGACCGATCTCCCCACCCTCGTGGAGGGTCGCGTTGTCCTGGACGTTCGCGCCTTCCCGGAGGACGATCTCCCCGTGGTCACCGCGAACCACCGCCCCGGGCCAGACGCTTGCGTCGGCCTCGATCGTGACCTCACCGATGACGACCGCACTCTCGTCTACGTACGCCGAATCGTCGACCTCGGGTTCGTGTCCGTCGAAGGATCGAAGCATGGTCTCGACACTCGGGACCACCGTTATAAGCGTTGATCTTCGTTGGGTGATACTGTCGGTCATGGACAACGGTACCTCGAGCGGCTCGATGCGTGTAAGCTACCACGCCCTGATAACGATGGCTGTGAGTCTTTACCGCCACAACCGCGGAACGTCCTGCGGTTGCGTCGGCAATTAGTCACAGCCATCATTATGAAACGGCGAAGTCGGGGGATCAGAACGTCGAGTCGATCGCCGCTTCCAGGGCGTCGACTGCCTCGTCGATCTCCGCGGCATCGACACACAGCGGTGGCGCGACGACGAGCTGGATACCCGGCCGGCCCAGACCGAAAAACACACCACGATCGGCGGCCCGTTTCACCGTCTCTTTCACCGGGTTCGAGATATCCTCGACCCGTGGATCGACGAACGACGTCCCCGTCGACGGGTCGGCGAACTCGACGCCCCACAGCAGTCCCCGTCCATGGACCGAACTGACGACCTCGAACCGATCTTCGAGCGCAGTGAGTCGCGCCTCGAGACGGGGCGCGACCGAGCGGGCGTTGTCGAGTAACTCGTCTTCGTATGCGTCGATCGCGGCGACACCCGCCGCACAGCTCACCGGATGGCCGGCGAACGTCTGTCCGACGTCGAGGCCGTTCGCTTCGACTTCGTCGGCGAGTTCCGCACTCATCGCGACGCCGGCCAGCGGAGCGTACGAACTGGTGACGCCCTTCGCGAACGTCAGCATGTCCGGTTCGATCCCCTCCGTCTGGACGCCGAACCACTCGCCACAGCGGCCAAAGCCGGTGATCACCTCGTCGGCGATCAACAGGATGTCGTACTCGTCACAGAGGTCACGAACGCGCTCGAAGTAGCCCGGTGGGGCCGTGAAGCCACCGCTCGAGCCCGCGACGATTTCGGTGAGGAGGGCGGCGATCGACTCCGGCCCCTCGTTACGGATAACGAACTCGAGGTGCGCTGCAGCCTTTCGGGCGAGTTCGGTGCCGGTTGCGCCGTCGAACGCCGCCGGGATCGGCGGGAGGAACTTGGCGTTACCCGTGGTGGCCGCGTGTGCTTCGATAGCCGTGTGGGTAGCGGTGTCGCCGGTCAAACTCGCCGTACCGTACGTGGCCCCGTGATAGGACCGCCACCGAGTGAGCACCTTCGGCGATCCGGTGTGTTCACGGGCGAGCATCACCGCCGTCTCGTTGGCTTCACTTCCGGAAATAGAGAACAGAATCCTGTCTATCCGTTCCGGTGTGACGCTGAGCAGGCGTGTTGCGAGTTCAGTTCTGGTATCGTTGTTCTTGTTAGAAGAGACGTACGGAACGCGGGCCAGTTGTGTACTCATCGCATCGATAATGCGTTGGTTACTGTGCCCGGCGTTGACACAGTACAGCTGCGATTGGAAATCGAGATACGCCGTGCCGGAGGGATCGTACACGTAGGCCCCCTCACCGTCGACGATCGTCTGTACGTCGCTATCGGTGGAGTGCCAGTGGGGAATCGAATTCGTCACGTGACGCTCTGTGGGCTCCGATCGTTCGGATGACATGTGAGGCCCTATACAACGAACTGATAAATAGCTGTGGCAAACGTATGAACCACGCCGAATAATTACTACCGAGGAGCCCTATCACCCGCCATGAAAGAATACATCCGCTGGTTCGTCGAACAAGAGCGCTTTTACCGACTGATGCTTGTTGCGATCGTCTTCTTCGGGGTAACGGTCGCTGCCACCGGGGCTGTCACTGCAAACGCCCTCTTCCTCGGTTTGGGGGCGTTCTGGATCCTCGGTGGCGGGGGCCTCGTCGTTGTCCTCGCGAACCGCGATCCCGAAAGTGGGTAACTTTGTCCGGGAGTATAACTCCTAGACCGAACACGGAACTGGCCCGTCGATCCGTCGGGGATCGCTCACTCGGGGTCGTCCGGGACGAGCGTCACCGGTCGATTGCTGTTGAGGATCACCGCCTGGGCGACGCTGCCGAACAGCACCTTCCCGACCGGGGTGTGTTTCGAGACACCGAGGACGATCTCGTCGCTGTCGAGTTCCACCGCGGTATCGAGGATCGCCTCGGCGGGGGTCCCGACGGTTTCGTGGACTGCGTATTCGATGCCAGCGTCGTCGAGGACTTCGGTGGCGACCTCGACCGACGCTGGCAGCCGATCGATTTCCCGGATCGCCTCGGACATCTCCTCTGCGTACGTCTCGAAGAAGCCGCCGACCGCCCACTCGGCGTCGGGCAGGGACACCTCCCTGTGAACGTGGAGGACGTCGACGACGTGGTCGTCAGCCGCCCCCTCGAGGACCGCCTCGGCCTGTGCACGCACCCGCGATTCCTTCTCGTCGGCAGTAAGCAACACCCGATACATTGGTCGCCGTTCCACGCTCAGTGGTAAAACTGTTCGGAAGGAACCACCCCGGTAGCGTGTGTGCGGTGATAAATAATCACAAAATGTTTATATATATGCCCGTTGAACCTCACTATCGTTCATGCGCAAACTGCTCGAGGTGTCCCAACACGTCTTCCAGAACGTCCGGACGGTCCTCTGGCGCTCTAGCGCCCGAACGAAGGCGTATCTCACCCTCGACGGGCCGAAGATCGCCGCCGACATCGCGGACGGAGAGCGCCGCGCCGACGTACCGGACGATCCGGCGGCGGATCGGCGGTTCGTGGCCGACGGCAGCGGCGACGGCCCACGCGACATCGCCGACGATCAGCGGGATCCGGACGACTCCGGGGGTGACGACGACTCACCGTTCGACGTGGGTGGCAGCTACGGCCTGCGACAGCGTGTCAGTCTCCTGCTCGGCCCCCTCCTGTTCGCGCTGATCTACTTCTCGCCGACGCCGGCGG
>LKNC01000206.1 GCA_001564255.1 Natrialbaceae archaeon Tc-Br11_E2g1 | reverse complement strand
GTCGGACATGTAGTCACCGTTTAAGTTCATCGTCGCGACGACGTCGTACTCGTCGGTGCGGGTGAGGATCTGCTGGAGCATGTTGTCCGCGATTCGGTCGTTGACGACGACGGCGTCCTCGGGCGCTTCGCCGTCTCGCTCCTCCCAAAGGGTGTCCTCGGTGATGACCTCCTCGCCGTACTCCTCCTGTGCGACCTCGTAGCCCCAGTCGCGGAACTGTCCTTCGGTGAACTTCATGATGTTCCCCTTGTGGACGAGGGTGACGGAGTCACGGTCGTTCTCGAGGGCGTAGTCGATGGCCTCGCGGACGAGCCGTTTCGTCCCGAACTCGGTGATCGGCTTGACGCCGATGCCGACGGGGCCGTCGTGGATGACGCCCGTCGCGCCCATCTCCTCTTCGACGAACTCCTTTACCTGCTGGACTTCATCGGTGCCGGCTTCCCACTCGATGCCGGCGTAGACGTCTTCGGTGTTCTCACGGAAGGTGACCATGTCCATCTCGCCGGGATCTTTGACCGGCGATGGGACACCGTCTAAGTGGTAGGTGGGTCGAACGTTCGCGAAGAGGTCGAGTTTCTTACGCAGGCCGACGTTCAGCGAGCGGAACCCGGAGCCGACGGGCGTCGTCAGCGGCCCTTTGATCGCGACGCGGTGTTCTTTGATCGCCTCGACGGTCTCCTCGGGGAGGTTCTCGTCGTATTTCTCGCGGGCGGAACTGCCCGCGTAGACGCGCATCCAGTTGATATCGCGGCCGGTCGCCTCCGCAGCGGCCTCGAGCACCGTCTGTGCGGCGGGACCGACGTCGCTGCCGACACCGTCCCCGTAGATGATCGGGATGATCGGATTGTCCGGTACCTCGAGTTCGTCGTCCGTGCCCTCTTTCAGGGTGATCTTCTCCCCACCCTCGGGAACCTCGATCTTGTCGTAGCTCATTTCGTCTATACGATTCTTTCACACCCAGTAAAAGGACTTCTATTTGAAGACGGCGTGGTGACTTTTGCGTCCGACCCCCCGTTTGGGCGACCAGTAGTGTAAACGCTATGGTTTCCTCCGGGACAGATGTGAACGGTCTTCGAAACGGTCGGGAACTCCTCTCCGGGTCCAGAACGTTCGGGCGAGCAAACCGGTGTCGACACCCGGGGGACCACGCCGCCGACGTCGAGGCGACGATCGGCCGGGGCCGGCCACGTCGTACCGCGAACCACGCGAGAGCGGGGACGTGTGGTTCGACGATCGTCGTAGCATAGATTTATTATTGTCGATACCAACGCTTCAACCGATGCTTCGACCACCACAACGGCGATCCAGGGAGTGCCCGGACTGCGGGGAGCGACTCACGAACGTCCAGGGGATCGACGCCTGTCCGGCCTGTCGGTGGATCGATCGTAACCGAGCCACCAAAGTCCCACGGTGACATACGGTCGAAACAATGGTTCGCTGGATCGGTGACGTTTTTACGAGCGACGTCGGCTGGAACCACCTCGAGACGCTGGTCGATATCGGGAATCGGCTAGCAGGTACCGAGGGCGAACGGAGAGCCGCCGAGGCGACTCGGGAGGCCCTCGAGTCCGTCGGCACACGGAACGCCCGCCTCGACCCCTTCGAGATACAGGGCTGGACGCGAGAGGGGAGCAGCCTCGAGGCGGGAGAGGAACGCCTCGAGTGTCTCGCCTTGCCACGGAGCCCCTCGGGTACGGTCTCGGGGGAACTGGTCGACCTCGGTTACGGGCTCCCCGAAGAGTACGAACAGCGGGACCTCGAGGGAGCGGTCGTCCTCGTCAGGAGCGACGTGCCCGACTACTACGATCGCTACCTCCACCGCCGGGAGAAATACTATCACGCCGTCGAGAACGGAGCCGTCGGCTTCGTCTATCGCAACCACGTCGAGGGCTGTCTGCCACCCACGGGGAGTGTGGGTAGCGCCGAACGACGTTCCGCGAACAGTCGGACGGAGTCCAACGGCACCGACGAGGACCCGATCGGTGAGATCCCGGCCGTCGGCGTCTCGAGTGAGGTCGGTGCCCGCCTCTCGAGACGGTTCGAGGGCGAAGCCGTCGAACTCACGGTCGAAGCGGAGATACACGAGGCCGAAAGTGCGAACGTCCACGCCGAACTCGGCCCCGACACCGACGAGCGCGTCCTCGTGACGAGCCACGTCGACGCCCACGACATCAGCGAGGGTGCGATGGACAACGGGGCCGGAACCGCGACCGTCGTCGAGATCGCAAACGCCCTCGCGAGCCGGGAGGACGACCTCGAGACCCGCGTCGAGTTCGTCGTCTACGGCGCGGAGGAGGTCGGCCTCGTGGGCTCGAGTCACCACGCCGAACGGGCGGACCACGGGACGATTACGGCCATCGTCAACAACGACGGCGTCGTGGCCGATCGCACGCTCTCGCTTTCGACCCACGGCTTCGACGGCCTCGAGACCGCCGCCGAGGCGGTCGCCGACCGCTACGACCACCCCATCGAGATCGTCCCTCGCCTGTCCCCCCACAGCGACCACTGGCCGTTCGTGGCACACGGTGTCCCCGGCTACCACGTCTCGAGTACCTCCGATTCGGCCGGACGCGGCTGGGGTCACACCTCCGCCGACACCCTCGACAAACTCGAGAAACGCGACCTCCGCGAGAGTGCGATCTTACTGTCGGCTCTCGTGGTCTCACTCGCCCGCGCGGACGTGACGGTCGAACACAGGCCCGAGTCGGCGATCGTCGAGGACCTCGAGGCCGAAGACCTCGCCGAGGGGATGCGAGTTACGGGCGACTGGCCCTACGACGAGTAAATACCCTTTTGTTCGGGGCCCCGGAACGGAGTCACATGACTCGCGAGGAGTGGACGCCGGGGGCCGACCCGCTCGTCGGCGTCCTCGAGGGGGACGTCGACCTGCCGACCGGTGGGGTGGCCGACCTCGAGGCGGCTGTCGCGGAGGCCGGTGGTGACCTGGTCGTCGAGCCGATCGAGCAGTTGCTGGCTCGAGAGCCCGCCGTGCTCGTCGCCGTCGGCGAGGGCGGGGTTCTCGAGGCCGTCCGTTCCGGGACGGGCGTGTCGGTTCTCCCGGTCGAGGCCGGCGAGGGGGTTCGGTCGGTGCCCGGCGATCGGGTGTCGGCGGCGCTTCGTGGAGTCCTCGCCGGGAAGGCGACCTGCCGGGAACTGCCGACCCTGGACGTCGACCTCGACGGTGATGACCTCGGTCCGGCGCTTTTCGACGTCTCCCTCGTCACCGACGAGCCGGCCCGGATCTCCGAGTACAGCGTCCGGGGCCGAACGCGGGCGGTGGCGTGTTTCCGTGCCGACGGCGTCGTCGTGGCCACGCCGGCGGGCAGTCACGGCTACGCGGGGGCGGCGGGCGGTCCGTTGCTCTCACCGGATATCGACGGCGTCGCCGTCGTTCCGATCGGGCCGTTCGTGACCCAGACCAGACACTGGGTGCTCCCCGACGGGGAGGTTCGGCTCTCGGTCGAACGCGACCACGACCCGATCGCGCTCTGTGTCGACGATCGACGGGTCAGGGCCGTCGACTGTGACTCCTCGATTACGATCACCGCCGGACGACGGTTCCCGACGCTCGTCACCGACGAGAGCGTGCCGTACTTCGGGGGTCCGACTAGCTGTTGAACGGCGGTTCGTCCCGGTGGCTGTCGGGGTTTTCCCGTTCGGCCGCGTCGCCCTCGCGTTCTTCTGATCCGTGTTCGATACTGGCGGGCGAAAACCGCACGGATTTTTCTCGGTCAGTATTACCAGGGCTCGCCGGAGGCGAGGTCGATGTCGCTGTCGCCGCGTTCGGACGGACAGACGTCGGCGAGGACACACTCCCCACAGTCGGGGTTTCGGGCCGAACACACCGCCCGGCCGTGATCGATACAGAGGTGGGTAAACCCCTGCCAGTAGCCCTCCGGGACGACCCCCATCAGGTCCTCCTCGATCGGTTCCGGGTACTCCTCCTCGGTGAGCCCGAGGCGACGTGACAGCCGCTGGACGTGCGTATCGACGACGATCCCCTCGACGACGTCGTGGGCGTGCTGGAGGACGACGTTCGCCGTCTTCCGTCCGACTCCCGGGAGGTCGGTCAACTCGGCCATCGTGTCGGGCACCTCGCCGTCGTGGTCGTCTCTGATCTTCGCACACGCCTCGCGGATGTACCCCGCCTTGTTGTTGTAGTAGGTGATCGAGTTCAGGTCCTCGGCGAGTTCCTCCTGGGAGACCGTCGCGTACTCGTCGGCCCCGTCGTACTTCGAAAAGAGGTGTGCTGTCTCCGTGTTCACCCGTTCGTCGGTACACTGTGCCGAGAGGATGACGGCGATCAACAACTCGAGTCGGTTCGAGTACCGAAGCGAGATCGTCGAGTCGGGGTACTCCGCCTCGAGTCGGTCGATTACCTCCGTGGCCTGCTGCTGGCGGCTGTCACGCGGCGTTCCCATACTGGGCGGCTAGGAGGGTGTTCGTTTGAGCCTTCGGGTTCGTGTCCCGGCGTTCTCAGCTCTCACGATCGGGGGAAGTATGATTACCGTGACCGTTGCCCTCACAGGCATGCCAACATCTCCAGAGGACGACACGACTGCCGAACCCGGATGGTACAGGTACCGCCTTACCCTCTCCATCGCGGCGAACGCGTCGACGCCATCGAACTCGAACTCGAGGCCATCGAGAGCGATCTCGAGGAGGTTCGTGCCTGGCGAGAGCACGTTTCCGCGGCCTTCGAGACCGAACGGGGTTCCAGCAGTCCGAAAGTAAACGATCCGTGACCTTTATGCGGCCGTCGGCCGCCTGTGAGAATATGAAAGCCACGGCCATGGCCCACCCGATCCAGGGGCTGGTCAAGTATCACGGGATGCGCGATGAGTTCGAGCGGCTTCCCTACCACGACAGCATCAGTCTGTGTACGGCGCCGAGTCACACACGGACTACCGTGGAGTTCTCGATGGACTACGAGGAGGACACGTTCGTCGTCGACGACGAGGAACTCGACGGGCGGGCCTACGAGCGCGTCGAGGCCGTCGTCGAGAAGGCCCGCTCGCTCTCCGACGCCGCCCATACGGTCTACCCGGTCCGTCTCGAGAGTCGGAACTCCTTCCCCTCGAACGTCGGCCTCGGCTCTTCTTCTTCGGGATTCGCCGCGGCGGCGATGGCGCTTGCCGAGGCCGCCG
>LKNC01000009.1 GCA_001564255.1 Natrialbaceae archaeon Tc-Br11_E2g1 | reverse complement strand
TTCCTCGAGTGGTACGCCGCGCAGCTAGACGAGGATCTGTCGGCCGACGAAGTGTTGCAGGTGATGCTGGCGACCTCGGACTTAGACGTCTAGGGCCGCCGGTTTTCTCGCGTGATGTTGTACGTTGAGCAGCGACGCCGCTCTCGTTCGCAGTAGTTCTCACGTGTTCGGTTCCTACAGATCGACGATATTGGCAGGACAGGAAGTTAGTCGTCGCCCGGTTTGTACGCTCCAGAACGCTTTTCGATGTTGTAGACCCACAGGATCTGTTCAGTATGAACTACCTTGCAACCGAGACGGAACGGACCGATCCGGAGCTTCGAGTGGGGCGTGCCGGTCAGTGGCTCCAGGTAGTCACCGGGATCTCGCCACCGATCCGTAACGATCTCGTCGAGCTTCGAAACGATACGCTCTTTCTCGTGTGGTTGCAGCTTCTCGTATTCGCGTTCTGCTGGCTCAGTAAACGCCCAATCCCAGTCGTCGTCACTCGCTACCATCCGTCTCTGCGTCCTCGTTCAGGCGTGCCCGAATCTCGTCGCTACTATAGGTTCGACCCTCACCGGTCGCCAGCTGATGTTCGCTCACGGCGATGTCCTTCCAGCCCTTTCGCGAGAACGAGGGATGTTTGACAGCATCCCGGAGCGCCCAACGAATGAACTCGCTTCGGGACGGAAAGTCCTCGGCACGCCAGGTCGCATCGAGGTCCTCGAGAAACGCCTGGGGAACCTTCAGCGTAATCGTGGTCATATCGGGACTGTCGTTAGCCCCAGTGTCAGCGTCGGACATACGTGTGTATTACCCTCGTATTACCATAAGCGTTGCTGGCGTTCGACCGAGAGATTAAGCTTGTGACCAGGGCCGGCGATCCATCAAGCGATTCAAGCGGCGTGGGAAGGGATTCCGGTCGACTGTTCCCAGCACCTCCCGAATGATTTGATTCCGTGATCGCGCTGAATCTCGAGGGGACAGTAAGCGACGGCGAAGTCACCGAATATCGGATGACCTCGACGGACGTCCGTGAGGTCTTCGTGGCCTTTCTCGAGTGGTACGCGGCACAGCTAGACGAGGATCTGTCGGCCGACGAAGTGTTGCAGGTGATGCTGGCGACCTCGGAGTTAGACGTCTAGAGCCGCCGGTTTTCTCGCGTTCACCCACCGTAGTAGCGACGCTGTCGGCCGTGGCGTCACATTCCCGTGAAAGACCGTCGTCTCCGTGGGACAATTCGGTCGCGAGACCGGCCAGGAGTAGCCGAAGGAAATATTACTCCGGGGACTCGTGGTGGTACCGAATGGACCAAAGCCGACGAGCCGTACTGGCAGGTGGTGGAGCGGTCGCGATAACTGCACTGGCGGGCTGTCTGGGTGACGACGAGGACATCACCGCAGAAATCTTCAGTTTCCCCGATCTCGAGGACCCCGAAGACGACGGCGGAACGATCATGTTCGACATCGAGGTGAACGACCCACCGACGGAAGTCGAGGTGGTAATCAGAGCCCTCGACGCCGAGGGCGAGGAACTCGAGGAACACACCTTTACGGAAGAACTCGAGGACGAGGAGAACAGGGTCGGCTTCCGGATCGATGACATCCCGGACGACATCGAGGAGTGGGAGTACGAAGTCGAGGAAGCCTAAACTCGTATCACTCTCTGTCTGAGACACGCCCGCGATCGGGTGTTTCTCCAGGCGATCACCACCTCCGGGTGGCGACACGCTCTATCGTTCCCTGACGACACTCGAGACGGCCGGAGCTGACCTCGAGGATCACGGCAGAAACCGGTTGGATCAAGATTTCGACTTCCGGCTTCGCCTTGGAAACGGCGGTCGCCTCGGCCGGCGTTTCTCACAAATATCTGAGTGGAAAGCACATATTATGGTGTAAGCGTTGTGGTTGTGGCTGTGGTTGAAGAGTGCTGACTACTGTTGATTGATGCGCAATTCAGGAACAGTTACGAACCCCCTGGACGTGTACTCGACGATCCTCGAGGCCATAGAACGCCGGGTCGAAACCCGCTGGGAAACGGACAGGTGACGGGTCCGACGAACGTCCCATCTCGAGCAATACTCACATTTTACCAGCCGACGGACCCAATAGTCGCCAATGCCAGTCGCCGACGAGGAAAACCCCTATCTCCGGGATCCACCGACGGACTTTACGCCAGTCGCCGAGCTCACTGAAGCGAAGGCCCGCGAGCAGACAGCCCTGTTGTGCGAGGCCATCCACGAACACGACCGCCGGTACTACGTCGAGAACGATCCGCTCATCGCCGATCGGACCTACGATACACTCTTTTCCCGCCTCGAGGCCCTCGAGGACGCCTTCGATCTCAGCCGTCCTGACAGCCCGACCAGACAGGTCGGCGGGGAGCCCGTAGAGGAGTTCGAGACGGCAGAACACGTCGCGCCGATGCTCTCGATCGACGCCAGTGGCGAGGCCGAGGACGTGCGGGAGTTCGACCGCCGGGTCCGCGAGGAGGTCGGCGAGGTCGAGTACGTCTGTGAACCCAAATTCGACGGCGTCTCGATGGAGTTCGTCTACGAGGACGGCCGACTCGAGCGCGCGGTGACCCGCGGGGACGGCCGGGAGGGCGACGACGTCACCCGCAATGCCCGCACCATCGGCTCGGTGCCCTCGAGACTCGGCGGGCACCACCCGGACTTTCTCGCCGTCCGCGGGGAGGTCTACATGCCCAAAGACGCCTTCCAGGCACACAACCGCGAGCGGATCGAACGCGGCGAGGAGCCCTTTGCCAACCCCAGAAACGCCACGGCGGGGACGATCCGCCAGCTCGATCCCGCCGTTGTGGCCGAACGGCCCCTCGAGGTCTTTTTCTTCGACGTGCTCGATGCGAGCGACCTCGAGGACAGCCACCGGGCGGAACTCGAGCGGTTCGCGGGGTACGGCCTGCGGGTGAACGATCGGGTCGAACCCGTCGCGGGGATCGAGGCGGCGATCGACTACCGCGATCGGTTGCTCGAGGCCCGCGCCGAACTCCCCTACGAGATCGACGGCGTGGTGATCAAAGTCGACGACCGGGAGGCCCGCGAGGAGCTGGGACGGACGGCGAGACACGATCGGTGGGCCTACGCCTACAAGTTCCCCGCACGCAGCGAGGTGACGCAGGTTGCGGACGTGGCCGTCCAGGTGGGCCGGACGGGACGGGTGACCCCCGTCGCCCTCCTCGAGCCCGTCGACGTCGGCGGCGTGACGGTCTCGCGGGCGAGTTTGCACAACCCAGAGGAGATCGCCGAGAAAGGGGTGAACGTCGGCGACACCGTCCGGGTACAGCGGGCGGGCGACGTGATCCCCTACGTCGAGGAAGTCGTCGAGAAGGGGAGAGGGGGCCACTACGAACTGCCCGAGACGTGTCCCGTCTGTGAGAGCCCGATCGAACGCGACGGCCCGCTTGCGTTCTGTTCGGGGGGACTGGCCTGTGACGCCCAACGCCGGCGGTCGATCGAGTACTACGTGGGCGACGACGGGCTCGATCTGGAAGGGGTCGGCGAGAAGAGCGTCCGCCAGCTCGTCGACACAGGGCTCGTCGGGACCGTCGCGGACCTCTACGACCTCGAGGCTGAGGACCTGGTCGACCTCGAGGGATGGGGGGAGACGAGCGCCGAAAACGCCCTCGAGGGGATCGAGGCGAGCCGGGAGCCCCCACTCGCCGACTTCCTCTCGGCGCTCGGGATTCCGGAGGTCGGGCCGACGACGGCTCGGGAACTCACACGGGAGTTCGGGGAGTTCACGGCGTTCCGGACGGCTGCAGAGGACGAGCCCGAAACGCTGGAGGACGTCTCCGAGGTCGGTGAGGCGGTCGCGGGGACGATCCACGACTTCTTCACGAGCGAAGCGAACGCCGCAGTCGTCGACGCACTCCTCGAGGAGGTCACTCCACGGGAGGCGAAGACGGAAGGTGGAGACGAACTCGAGGGACTGACGTTCGTCTTCACGGGGTCGCTGTCGGGGATGAATCGGGGTGACGCACAGGAACTCATCGAGGCCCACGGCGGGGCTGCGACGGGCAGCGTCTCGGGGAGCACGGACTACCTCGTCGTCGGGGAGAACCCGGGGGAACGAAAGCGCGAGGACGCCGAAAAAGAGGGAGTTCCGATCATCGACGAGGGGGAGTTTCGAGACCGACTCGCGGAGGTGGGGATCGACCTCGAGTAGCGCTAGTCGTGGGCACTGCCCTGGAAACCCGTGACTTCCTCGAAGACCATCTCGTAGCCGGTGATCGTGAGTCCGCGATTCCCGATGGGGGAGACCTCGGGCGACCAGGCGTTGTCGTCGATCAGTTCGCCGAGTTCGCCCCATCGCTCGGTGGGGATCTCCTCGAGTTCGCCGAAAGCGAGGACGCTTCGCCAGTTCACGGGCGAGCAGACGTCGTAAACGGCGAGACAGGCTCTCCGGGTCGCCTCGGTGTACTCCTGTTTGTGGGTTTCGGTACCGAAGTGCCAATAGGAGAAGACCGCGCGTTCGCCGTCGTAGCCAAAGGAGATCGGGATGGCGTAGGCGTCCCCGCCATCCGCGAGGGCGAGCAGGCCGACGCCCTGTTCGGTGAGGAAGGCGTCGATCTCCTCGGTGGTCATCCGGGCACCCCGTGGGTCGTCTCGGCCGGGCGCATCGTTCATGGAATTCAGTTCGAAAGCCCACACATAGGGTTTTTCGGCTGGAGTCGTCCCCGACTCGAGGTCCCGACCCAACCACGGCGGACCGACGGTCGACGGGAAACCCGTGCCATAGCGAACTGTTTTCATCCCCGGCGTCGGAGTATTGCCGATGACAGCTGAACGGTACCGGAACGGGAAACGGGTCATCGATCGATGGAATCTGGTCTTCGAAGCGCTGGCGGCCGAACCGCGCCGACAGCTGATCGGCTCGTTGGTCGACGCGCCAGGAGGTGGGTCGGTCCCCCTGCCCGAGGCCGCGGCGTCGCCGACCGTTCCGCCGGAACCCGACTCGCTCCGGATTCAACTTCGCCATCGCCATCTTCCGATGCTCGAGGACGCGGGGTTCGTCCGGTGGAACGAGGAGGCGTTCAAGGCGTCCCGTGGATCACGTTTCGAAGAGGTCGCGGTCGTCTTGGAGACGCTTCATCACAGGGCAGACAGCGTTCCCGACCAGCTAGTTCGTGGCTGTCGGCGACTCGAAGACGAACGCCACGGGCGCGGTGGGTAGCCGTCACTCGACCTCGAGGTCGTCGGCGACCCGCGACAGCGTCTCGAGGCCGTGGACTTCCCCCTCGAAGGCCGACACCGTGAGGACCCCGAGGTCGGGGAACGTCTCCCGGATCTCCCCGAGGCGCTCTGTGTGGCGTTTCGCCCGTGAGAGACACCGCGAACACTCCTCGTCGTCGGCCTCGAAGACCCTGTTTACCACCACCGTTCGGACGGCGACGTCGTCCTCTCGCAGGCGTTCGAGGAGGCGTTCGGACTCGGCGATCGCCATCCGTTCTGGGATCAGGACGATCCGGAACTCCGTCCGCTCCGGGTCGGTGACGATCTCGAGGGCGCGTTCCATCCGCGCCTGGAGGGCCTCGAGGCCGTCTTCCTCGTCGTCGCGGCCGGTCATATAGGAGAGTGGACCGAGGGTCATCCGCCGGGCCGAGTCGGCGAGTTTGCGGACCTGCCCGCGAAGCGAGCGGGTGGTCTCGATGGCCAGCCCCATCACCTCGGGGAGATCGAAGAGCCGAAGGGTGTGGCCGGTCGGGGCGGTGTCGAAGACGACGTACTCCCAGCGACCCGCGTCGGCGTATTCGGCGAGGGCCTCGAGGGCGACCAGTTCGTCCCCGCCCGCGGGCGTGCCGGCGGCGAAGATCCGTTCGACCTCCTCGTCTGAGAGGCGAATGCCCGCCGAACGCAGGTCGGCGGCGAGGGCGGTCGCCAGTTGCTCGTACCGTTTTGCTCGCGTCTCGGGATCGATCTCCAGCGCCCAGAGGTTCGACCCGACTTCCCGGGGGTCGGCCTCGAGGTCGACCTCGAGTGAATCGGCGAGGGAGTGGGCGGGGTCGGTCGAGACGACCAGCGTCTCGTGGTCGGCCTCGGCGAGGGCGAGGGCGGTCGCGGCCGCACAGGTCGTCTTCCCGACGCCGCCTTTCCCGCCGTAGAAGATGCATTCGGTCACGGCTGTCAGTAGGTGGGCGATAGTCATTAACTTCCGTGATGACGTTCGCCACGGCGGTTGCGACGCGTTAGCGGACATCACAGGGTCGGAAACCGGCCGTCGAGCCCTCGGGTCGCCTCCGGCGTCCGGGGAACTCCGCACTGGCGGGAGAACCGACACCCACTTACTCCACCCCGAGGACGTTCGGATATGTACGTCGGACGGTTCCTCGTCGTCGGGCCCGAGGTCGGCGCGTACCGCGTCTCCTCGCGCTCGTTCCCGAACCGCAAGGTAACCACTCGAGACGATGCCCTCACCGTGGGTCCCACCGAGGACGCCCCGGAGACGGACAATCCCTACGTCGCCTACAACTGCCTGCGGGTCGTCGACTCGCCGGGCGGCGAAACCGCAGTGTTCGGCAACGGCTCACAGGTCGACCCCGTCGCCGAGAAAGTCGAGATGGGCTACCCCGCACGGGACGCTCTGGCGACCGGCCTGCTGGCACTCGACTACGAGAAAGACGACTACGACACGCCCCGGATCGCGGCGACGATCAGCGAGGACGAAGCGTACGTCGCCATCGTCCGCAAGGACGCCCTGGTCGTCGAACCCGTCGAGGAGCCAACGCTCGTGGCGACCTACGAGAAGGACAGTCCCCAACCGTTCGAGTTCGACGCCGACGACGCCGAGACGGCCGCGAGCGAGGCCTACGGCCTCGAGTTCGAACACGCGGTGTGTGCGGCCGGCCTCGCCCGCACCGACGACGGCTTCGAGACGGCGATCGAGAACGGAAACTGAGTGTCGTTACGGGCAAGTTACATATTTTTCGCGGCCGTTCGGTCGACCATGAGAGTCGGACTCATCTCCGACGTCCACGCGAACAGGGTCGCCCTCGAGGCCGTCCTCGCGGACATGCCCGAAGTCGACGCCGTCGCCTGTGCGGGCGACGTCGTCGGCTACAACCCCTGGCCGGCCGACTGCGTCGAGATCCTTCGGGAGCGGAGGGTACCGACGGTGATGGGCAACCACGACCGGGCGGTCGTCGAACGGAGTTCGTTTCGCGTTAACCGGATGGCCCAGGCGGGAGTCAAACGTGCGCAGACGGCCCTCGAGGCGGAGGGGCGTCGGTGGCTCGAGTCCCTGCCCGAAACCCGTCGGGAGTTCGACGGCCGGGTACGGATCGTCCACGGCC
Organism: Natrialbaceae archaeon Tc-Br11_E2g1; assembly: GCA_001564255.1. Classification (GTDB taxonomy): domain Archaea; phylum Halobacteriota; class Halobacteria; order Halobacteriales; family Natrialbaceae; genus Tc-Br11-E2g1. The sequence goes on along the minus strand of LKNC01000009.1, from coordinate 13,900 downwards.
ACCCCGACGACCCCGACCGCTACACGTACCCAGAGGAGTTCTCGCCACGGCTGCTCGGCGAGGAGGACGTCCTCGTGATGGGCCACACCCACGTTCAACACGCCGAGCGGTACGGCGGGGGAATCGTCGTCAACCCGGGCAGCGTCGGCCAGCCACGTGACGGCGACCCGCGTGCAGCGTACGCCGTCGTCGACCTCGAGGCGCTGACCGTCGACACCCGTCGCGTCGGGTACGACCTCGAGACGGTACAAGAAGCGATCGAACGCGCGGGGCTTCCGGAACGGACGGCGTCACGGCTGGCCCGCGGGGAGTGACGGCCTCGAGACCGTGGGGCCGGGCTAAAGGCTATGAGTGGGGACGTGGTACGTCGGCGCGCATGGCGATACAACGCCTCTTTCAGGGAGATCCGGCGCGGAGTTCGAAGCTGTACATCGCGATCGGGATCATCTCGCTCGTGAAAGCGATCGCGGTCCGGAACGATCGCGATCGGTTCCGGCGGGAGCTACTCGATGCCGGGCTGTTCATCGGCGTCGGCATCGTCTTACAGCGCTACAGTGCGATCAAAGCGAAGAAACGGGCGGAAATCAGCGAGAGCGTCCCCGACTGGCTGAGTGGAGCGTCCGACGAGTCGGAAGCGACGCCGTCGGGACGTCTCGGCGGCCGGCTGTGATCGGGGCCTCGAGGTCGGCAGTGGCGTGGCTGGTACCGTCGGCCGTGGTCTCGGCTGTCTTTTTTCACCGAGGAAGCCCCGTCGTCGACGGCAGTCAGAAGAGGTCCTGTGTGATCTCGAGGGTCTCCTCGCGGTCTTCCCAGTCGACGAAGGCGGCGACGCTGGTCGCGCTGGTGATCAGGTCGTGGATGTTGATACGGGCATCGGCCAGGGGATTGACGATTTCCGCGATGACGCCGGGGCGGTTTGGCAGTTCGCCGCCGGTGATCCTGACGACGGCAAGCGGGGAGTCGACAGTGATACTCGAGAGCGCTTCCTCCTCGACGACCTTACGATGGAGGACGTTCTCGGCGAACTCGGCTTCATCGACGTCGACGTAGAATGTGATCGTGTCGAGCCCGCTGGCGACGGCGTCGATGTTGACGTCGTTGTCTCCGAGGGTCGTCGACAGCGACTGGAAGACACCGGGCTGGTTGCGGATCGCACGACCGGCGACGGTGAGGCAAGCGAGGGGGTCCTCTCGCATGTCCACGAGGTTCTGGAACTGACCCTCGATGCTGGTCCCGCCGGTCAGTAAGTCACCGTGCTGGTAGTGGACCACCCGGACGTCCAGCTTGCCGTCCTTATACGAGAGGGCGGATGGGGCGACGACTTCCGCGCCACGGAACGAGAGGTTCCGAAGCTCGTCGACGGAGATTTCGCCGACGTTCCTGGCCCCCTCGACGACGTTCGGGTCGCCGGTCATGACGCCCTCGACGTCGGTGACGATGACGACCTCGTCGGCGTCCATGTACCTGCCCATCATGACGGCGGTGGTGTCAGAGCCACCGCGACCGAGCGTGGTGATCGAGCCGTCGTGGGCCTCCGCGAGGAAGCCAGTGATCACCGCGACCTCCGACTCGAGGTCAGCGGCGATCGCTCGAGCACGCTCGTGGGTCGTCCCGACGTCGACCTCGCCGTGTTCGTCCGTGATCACCGGCCAGCCCTCGCCGCCGGGTTCGTAAAACTCGGCGTCGACGCCGCGAGCGGAGAGTGCAGCCTTGAGCATTCGGACCGACGTGCGCTCACCCATGCTGACGATCTGGGCACGGTCGACGTCGTCGACGTCGAAGGTAATCTCATCGAGGAGTTCGTCGGTCGTTGCACCCATCGCACTCGCGACGACGGCGATCTCGTGGCCGTCCTCGACGGCGGCGGCGATCGAGTCGGCAGCACGGTTGATCCGGTCACCGCTACCGAGACTCGTTCCCCCGAACTTCGCGACTACGCGCATAGGGACACCCCACGGCGGCGTGGAGGATCGGTGAATCGGTTCATGTGCGAGCCCTTTGCGCGAGCGGGCAGATAACTGTGTCCATCCGGTCGAGGGGCCGTACTCGCGGCGTCGGCCGGGAGTTTATATTCGTGCGAAGCGTTGCCACACGATGATGAACGTACGGGACGCACTCGAGGCCGATGCCGACGCGATCGCATCGATCGCCGACGCCCCGACGGACGTGATGAGAAACCTCGTTCACGATCGCACGGTGCGCGTCGCCGAAGACGGAACCCACGACCCGAACGCCGACGTCGACGACACGCGGTACGACGGATCGAACCCGGAGGACTTGCTCGGATTCATCAGCTTCGACGCCCAGGGGGAAACCGTCCACGTCACCCAGATAGAGGGCACCGAGAACGCCTGTGAGCGCTTGCTCGCCGAGCCGGTCCGCTTTGCCGAACGCGAATCGATGGCCGTCGAGATGCTCATCCCGAGAGGTAAAGACGGCGTCGTCGCGGCCGCCCGCGAACTCGGGTTCGAGAGAAACGGGCTCGGTCCCCAGTTCGACGGTTCGAAGACGATCAGGTTTCGACTCGAGGTCGAATAACGACCGTCTCCATCTCGAAAGGAAACCGACTTACCGCGGGGTGACCGATCGGTTGACATGTCTTCGAACCGATCACGCGTCGCCATCGCCTGCCAGGGTGGGGGGAGTCACACGGCGTTTACCGCCGGCGTACTGAGTCGGCTGTTCGCCGAGGACGACCTCGAAGAGCGAACCGAGATCGTCGGCTTCAGCGGCACCTCCGGTGGGGCGGTCTGTGCGCTTTTGGCCTGGTACGGACGAGAACACCCGGACCACGACCCCGGCGAACTGCTCGCCGACTACTGGGCCGACCTGGCGGCCGACGACCCCGTAGACCGAACGGCAAACGGCATGGTCCGCCTGACGACCCAACTCGAGCGGATGGGCGTCCCCCTTCCCGAGGTCAGTCCCTACTACACCCCGACGTCGTATCTGAGTCGCAGGGAGTACCTCCGATTGCTCGAAGACCACGTCGACTTCGAGGCGATCCCCGACCTCCTAGACGGCAGCGAACCCGCGTTGTTGATCAGCGCGATCGACGTCCTCACCGGCGAGTTCGAGCTCTTTCGCGAGGACGAACTCTCGCCGGAAGCGATCCTCGCGTCGGCGGCGATACCCGACGTGTTCAAAGCCGTCGAGGTCGACGGGAGCCACTACTGGGACGGGCTGTTCTCGAAGAACCCACCGATCAAAGACTTCATTACGAAAACGGAGACGCCGAACCCAGACGAGATCTGGATCGTCAAGATCAACCCCGAACGACGCGACCGCGTCCCCAGGTCGGTCGACGGCATCGCCGACCGACGGAACGAGCTGTCGGGGAACAAATCACTGAACGCCGAGGTGGGCTTCGTCGAACAGGTAAACGAGTGGATCGAGGCCGGCTACCTGCCCGAGAAGTTCACCCACACCGAAATCGAACGGATCGGACTCGGACGGCCGGATCTGGACTGGCGGACGAAACTCGAGCGCGACCCGTCGTTCATCGAGGAGTTATACGCCGACGGTGAGACCGAAGCAGAACGGTTCCTCGAGAGCCGCAAGTGGGAGTAGGTGTCAACTGAACTTCTGGACCGTCACGTCGAGAGTGTCCAGATCGACGATCGGTGCGTACCCCGAGTCGGGATCGATGTTGACGCTCTTCTGGAAGTCCGTCTGGGCCTGCCAGCATCCGGAGTTGATCGCGAGGACGTTGTGGTACTTCCCGAAACCGAGTTTGTGAACGTGGCCGGTGTGGAAGACGTCGGGGACCTCGTCGATGACGAGGTAGTCTTTCTCCTCCGGAGCCAGCCGGGTGTGGCCACCGAACTGCGGGGCGACGTGGCGTTTTTTCAGAAGGTGGTACATCGCCTTGTGGGGGTCGTCGTAGCTCGCTTTCCCCTCGGGGAGTTCGGCGATCACCTCGTCCAGGGAAACGCCGTGGTACATGAGCACGGAGACGCCCTCGAGGGTGATCGTCGAGGGGTTGCTCACGATGCGTGCGTCGTGGGCGGTCATGATCTCCCGGAGTTCCTCGTCGAAACCCGGCTGGGGTTCCGCGAGGCGTACCGCGTCGTGGTTGCCCGGGATCATGACGATCTCGAGGTCACCCGGCACGTCTTTTAGGTGCTCGTTGAACGCCTCGTACTGGTCGTAGATGTCGACGATCTCGAGTTCCTCGTCCTGGTTCGGGTAGACGCCGACGCCCTCGACCATATCGCCGGCGATCAGCAGGTACTCGACGTGCTGGGCGGCTTCCGTGTGGAGCCAGTCGGCGAAGTCACGCCAGGCGTCGGCCATGAACTCCTCGCTGCCGACGTGGACGTCACTGATCAACGCCGCCTGGACGTGACGGTCTGCCGTCGAGGGGTCGTGGGTCCGGGGCACGTCGGGGAAGTACATCGAGTCGACGAAGGCGATCCCGGCGTCGTCCGAAAGGGTTCCCCCCATCGCTACGGCCTCGTCACAGAGCAGTTCCTCGACGAGATCGGCGTACTCACGATCTTTCATCACGAGCCACGGGAAAGTTCCGGTCGTGTCCTCGAGTTCGACCAGCCAGTGCCCGCTCGCGGTCGAGCGGACGTCGTTGACGAGGCCGACCATCGCGACCTCGCTCCCTCCGGGCATGTTCCCGATGGCCGTCGCCGGGCGGTGGTTGACACGCCCGCGGAGTTTCGAGCCGAGACGCTCCAGGCGGTCCCGGAAGACCGTAACGAAGTCGTTGTACTCCCCCGTTCCCGTGCTCGCCCCCGTCATGTCGTTTTCGATCTCGAGTTCGCGCAAGGCGGTGTCGACCTCCCGCTCGAACCCCGGGCTCGATCCCTCAGTTTCAACTGGAGGTAAACCTTCGTTGTCTCCGGGTTCGTCGGTGGGTGTTCCAGTCGAAACGGAGGGGTCTGTGGCGGCCGGCCCGGACGGGGAACCGATCGCCGAGCCGGGTGGGTCGGTTCCCTCGAGCTCCGACCGGACGTGAGCGACACGGACGACGAGTTCGTCCTCGGGGACGCCCTCGAGGACGGCCTCGAGGGTGGCCGCCGGCCGATCCGTCGACGCGAGCAGCGTCACCGCCTCGCGTTCGGCGTTGTACCCACGGCTCGTGAGTTCGCTAACGATCCGTGCGGGGCCCTCGAGTGGCACACCCGTCGTATTCGTGAGCCTCGAGATAAGGATTCGGATTCGGGTGACGGAGCCGGGGTGAAAGCGAGCAGAAGGTTGATTGCGGCCCCCGGCAAAACAGGTGACGATGAGAGGCCCCGGCTCGGACGATCCCGCCGACGATCACGACGACGAACCCGATCGTCGCGAGGGGCCGTCCTCGAGCGACGACGAGCCACGACGTGACCGAACCGATCACGACCGGGAAGACGGGAGGAGTACTCGAAGCGAGACGAGCGCTCGAAGCGATGCCGACGGCCGCGAGGACGGTGTGGATCCGATCGCCACCCGGGTCGACGACCGGGCTCGCTCGCGTGAGGGGTCGGTCACGATCGAAGAGGACGGGTACCTCCGGTGGTTCGTAGGGACCGACGACGGGACCGTCGTGGCGATCCGGGACGTCGTCACGACCGTCGCGATCGTGGCACTCGTCGGGGCGATCCTGTTCGGGATCAGTGGCGTCTGGCCGCCGCTGGTCGCCGTCGAGAGCGGAAGCATGGAGCCGAGCATGGAACGTGGCGACCTGATCTTCGTCGTCGACGGCGAACGGTTCGTCGGCGACGACCCGATCGAGGGCACCGGGATCGTCACCCACGACAACGGCCTCGAGAGCGGCCACGAGAAGTTCGGGCAGGCCGGGGACGTGGTCGTCTTCACGCCCGACGGGGAGGAGTTCCGGACCCCGGTCATCCACCGGGCACACTTCTGGGTCGAGGAGGGCGAAAACTGGGTCGACACCAGGGCGGACCCCGAGAACCTCAACGGCCGGTCCTGTGTCGACGTCACAGCCTGCCCGGCAGAACACGACGGGTTCGTTACCAAAGGCGACGCGAACAGCGGGTACGACCAGGCCGGAAGCGGGGCGCAACTCGACTACGTCGTCAAACCCGAGTGGGTCACCGGGAAAGCCTCACAGCGTCTCCCGTGGCTCGGTCACGTCAGACTGACCGTCGACGAGATCCTCGCGAGCACCACGCTCGGAGTCCCCGGCTCGACGCCCGCGACACCGGGGTCGACTGTCCCCGCCACACCGGCCCCGCTCGAGGTCGGTCTCTTCGCGATCGGAAGTGCCGTCGCGATCGCCGGGAGCCGACGCCCCGGAAGCTGGTAAACCCGTAACGATCAGTTGTCAAAGCGGGCCTGGACGAACGGCTGGACGTCGTCGATGTCCGACAGCCGGGAATCGGAGAGCAAGACGGCCTCGGTGTCGTCTATCGGGACCGAGAGGCTGATCTCTTTCGTGCGGCCGTACCGTCCTTTCGAGACGACGACGGCGTTTACGATCCCGAGCATGTCGAGTTCGCTTATCAGATCGGTTACACGACGCTGCGTGAGAACGTCGGCGTCGATCTCCTCACAGAGGCGTTTGTAGATGTTGTACACCTCTCCCGTATTGATGCTGTAAACGCCGTTTTTCTCGAGTGAGATGATCGCAAAGAGGACGAGTTTGCTCTGGGTCGGAAGCGTCCGGACCACTTCGACGACCCGGTCGAGTTCGATCTTCTCTTGGGCCTGGCGGACGTGTTCCTCGATGACCGTCTCCGACTGGGAGCGTTCGGCGAGTTCGCCCGCAGTCCGCAGGAGATCGAGTGCCCGACGGGCGTCGCCGTGTTCCTGAGCCGCGAAGGCTGCACACAGCGGGATCACGTCCGGTGAGAGGGCGTCGTGTTCGAACGCGACCTCCGAGCGATGCTGGAGGATGTCCCGGAGCTGGTTCGCGTCGTAGGGCGGGAAGACGATCTCCTCCTCACCGAGGGAGGACTTGACCCGGGGATCGAGGAAGTCGGTGAACTTCAGGTCGTTGCTGATCCCGATGATCGACACCCGGGAGTTCTCGAGTTCCGAGTTCATCCGCGAGAGGTTATACAGGGTGTCGTCACCCGACTTCTCCACTAACTTGTCGATCTCGTCGAGCATGATGACGACCACCCGTTCGGTGTAATCGACCGCATCGAAGAAGACGCTGTAGACCCGATCGGTCGGCCAGCCCGTCATCGGTACCTCCGTGAACGACTCACAGTCGTCCTCGAGTTCCTCGATCCGTTCTCTAACCGCCGACGGCGACGCGAACGGCGTCTCCGAAAGCGACGGAGTGTCCACGGAACCGCCACTCGAGGTGGGGCCGCCGTCGTCGACAGACCCCTCCGTTTCAACTGGAAACCCACCGCCGTCGTCGACGTCGTCTCCGGATCCGTCGGCGGGGCCCTCCGCGGACGACAGAAGGGTCTCGAGTTCGTCGATCCGGTCGTCGATGTACCGTTCGTTCTCCTCGATGAACTTGTTCGCCAGCTGTGCGAGCACCCGATACTGGGTGTCCGTGACCTCGCAGTTTATGTACTCGACGTCACACGGGACGCTGTACTTCGAGGAGGTGGTCTCGAGTTCCTTGCTGACGAACTTCGCGCTGGCGGTCTTGCCCGTCCCGGTCTTGCCGTAGATGAGAATGTTCGACGGCGTCTCCCCGCGCAGGGCGGCGACGAGGATCGTCGCCATCTTGTTGATCTGGTCGCTTCGGTGGGGGAGTTCGTGGGGCGTATACGACGGGCGGAGAACCTCCTTGTTCTCGAAGATCGGTTCGCCACTCAGCAGGTCGTCGAAAAGCCCCTGGTTCGACTTCTCGTCGGCCCCCTCCCCCGGTGTGAATCCGTTGAGTGGCTCCTTATCGCGTCTCGAGCCCGCCCGGCCCTGGTTTTCGTCAGACATGTGTCGTACGCGTACCCCCTCGTTTCGTGTGGAACTGGGCCTCGAACGGCAATATTCCGGCTCATATAGGCTATAGAGAGCCGTTACGTTCGATCATTGGTTTTCCGCCGGGTCCAGTTGATGCAAACGAACCAAAGGAAAAGCTAGGTAATAAACGCTTCCCTTCCGGCCATCGGTACCGAGTCGTTAACCGAACGACGACGGGGGAACGGGCTGTTTTCGACGGGGTATCGGGAAAAGCCCGCCAGTTGACACGCTCGATAACGAAGAGTGTGAACGGGAGGACCGGTTCGGGTGGAAAACGGGAGTCCGGGAACCAACATCTAGACGAGCGTTGTCAGTCCCAACTGTCACGTCTTTTCACTCCACCGTCACCCCCCCACCCCTTCGTTTCGGGTGGAACCACAGGGAGAGAGGGGGGGTGGGGAGGGGGTCTCTAGACAAGGAAAGATTCAAGTATAAAGGATAGAAACAGTAACCGTAGAACTAGCAAATCTAGCTGTTTACTAGGGTACCCGAGTTTATTTACTATATATTACTAGAAAAAGCACTGATACAGCGTTGTCTTACTAGACCCGTGGTTTCGTCCGTTCTGTGACCTCTCGCGGCCGTTCGAGTCGAAAACCCGCCCTCTCATCCACGGCTTCCGGTTGTTGCCACCACTACTCCGGTCCCGCTCCCGTCACTCTCCACTCGAAACGAAGGGGTGGGGGGTAGCTCGAGGTCGGAGTTCCAGTCGAAAGAATGGGGTTGAGACTAGTACTCTACTAGTATCTTCCTCCCGCGGGTGTCAGTACCTTTCTCCCACGGGTGTCTCTGCCACTGTACCGGGGGGACGAGTCGATTCGCCGGGCCGCAGGCCGACGTGTCCCACGTCGAACACACATACAGGATGACACTCGCATATTCATAACAGTCAACACGTCTGACGTAGGCTTAAGTGAATAGAGTGGGTAATACGCGCAGACGCACTCGTGGTGTGCGGAGGACCAAGGATGGGACTATTCACAGACCTCAAAGATAGTGTTTCTCGAGTTACGGATCGGCTGTTCTCCGATCAGGAACCAAAGCGGATCGGTATCTATGGACCGCCAAACGCCGGAAAGTGTCTCGCGGAGGGTGAGGAAGTCGTCCTCGCCGATGGGACTTACCGACCGATCGAGGCGGTGTTCGAAGACGTCGCCGGACGCTCCGGTGTGGAAGACGTGAGCGACGAGCCACACGAGACGTGGCTCGAGTGTCCCCACGCGGACATCCGTGTTCCAGCACTGGGTGAGGACCTGACGATCGCTTCACGGCCAGTTTCACACGTCTTCCGCCAGCGCTACCAAGGCGAGATGTATCGTGTCCGTACCCGACTCGGGCGGGAGGTGACCGTAAGCCCGGAGCATCCCTTTATATCCATGACGTCGGAAGGAGTCACAGAGCTGTCCGCCCGTGATCTCGAGGCCGGCACCCCGGTCGCGACTGCACAGTCGTTGTCGCCGGAGACGGGAGCGTGGAGCCCCGAACCGAACGGAGCGTTGTCTACGGACGGCGGATCGGTCGTCTACCGATCGACGTATCACGACCCGAAACCCGTCACTCCGGTCGAATTCGACGCCGGCGTCGCACGCCTTCTCGCGTTGACGATCGCGGAGGCCCAACACGATGAACGATACGTTGCGTTCTCCAACGAGGACCCGGAGCTGCTCGCCGAGTTCGAACGAACCGTAGAGCGGTTCGGCCTCGAGACGACGACCTACGAGTACGACGGGAAGACCTCGACGGTGCGAGTGAACAGCCGGTCGCTCGTGGAGTACCTGAAACGGTTCGATTGCTACCCGGGCTCGTCGGCGGACAAACGGATACCGAAGTCGATCCTCACCGCCGACGACGGGATCGTTCGTTCGTTCCTCCGGGCGCTGTTCGACTGTGAGGGAAGCGTTCAGACGGACGGCGACCGCGGTCGGTACGTTACTCTCTCGAGTTCGAGCCGGGAACTCGTTGTCGGCGTTCAGTTACTTCTGTTGCGCTTTGGGATCGTCGGGAAGATTCGTGAGAAGACCCACGACGGGGACACCTACTACGAGTTCTGTATCGGGCGAAGCGACCAGCATCGTCGGTTCCGCGAACACGTCGGTTTCGACTCGAGTGAGAAAGCGGACCGTCTCGATCGTCTCTGTGAGGCGGGGTCAAACCCGAACGTCCACACACTCCCGATCATGCCGGTCCTCGAGGACACTCGGAAGGAGCTCGGACTGACCCAGGCCGAGCTTTACGGTGATAACAAACACGTCGCTCGAATGCGACGGCGAAACAGTATCTCGGTGGACCGCCTCGAGTCGATGGCGACGTGGCTTCCGCAGACGGACCGGACGGACCTGGTCCACTCGATTGCACAATCGGACGTTGTCTGGGACGAAGTCGTCGAGATCGAGCGCGTCGATTACGACGGATACATCTACGATCTCACGGTCGACCGGGATCACACGTTCCTGACGCGTGACGGTCTGGTCGTCCACAATACCACGTTAGCAAACCGTATCGCCCGTGATTGGACGGGTGACGCCGTCGGAACGGAAAGTCACATCCCACACGAAACACGCCGGGCTCGCCGGAAAGAAAACGTCGAGATCGAACGCGACGGGAAGGCGGTGACCATCGACATCGTGGACACGCCGGGGGTGACGACGAAAGTCGACTACGAGGAGTTCACCGACGAGATGGAAAAAGACGACGCGATCCGTCGGTCACGTGAGGCCACGGAGGGCGTCGCCGAGGCGATGCACTGGCTTCGGGAGGACGTCGACGGCGTCATCTACGTTCTAGACAGCGCCGAGGATCCGATCACGCAGGTCAACACGATGTTGATCGGGATCATCGAGTCGCGTGACCTCCCGGTTCTTATTTTCGCGAACAAGACCGACCTCGACGCCTCGAGTGTCAAACGTATCGAGGACGCGTTCCCCCAGCACGAGACCGTCCCGCTGTCGGCCAAAGAGGGTGACAACATGGACGAAGTTTACGACGCGATTGCGGAGTACTTCGGGTGATATGATGCCGGAAGCAAAAGAAACGGACGACGGCGACGGTGACGGTGTCCAGATCGATCTTGTAAGCGGCCAGCGGATGGCCGGCATGGCGAGCATGGAGAAGATCCGGATGATCCTCGATGGCGTCCACGACGGCAACATCGTCATCCTGGAGGAAGGACTCTCCCCCGAAGAGGAGAGCAAACTCATCGAGGTGACGATGGCCGAGATCAGCCCCGACGGGTTCAACGGGATCGAGATCGAGACCTATCCGAAATCCGAATCCCGGGACTCCTCGCTTTTCAGCCGGCTCATGGGGTCCGAGGAACCGACCGCGAAACTGACCGTTATCGGTCCGGCCGACCAGATCGAGACGCTCCACAAAGACGAGACGCTCATCAGCGCCCTCGTGTCACGTAACTAATGCCCCACGAGTGTACGAACTGCGGTCGCGAGTTCGAGGACGGTTCCAAGGAGATGCTCTCGGGTTGTCCGGACTGTGGCGGCACGAAATTCCAGTTCGTCCCCGCGATCGAGACGGGTGCCACGGCCCGGTCGCCGGCCTCGAGTTCACGACGTCCGTCGGGGGACGGCGACCGTGGTGACCGTTCGGCCGATCGACCACGTTCGGGAGACGGGGATCGATCGTGGCCGTCGACCGGCCAGCCCGAAGCCGACGAGGACGATTCGTCGATCGGCGAGTTCACGGAGTGGCCGGACTCGGCACGCCGACCCGAGGATCGCTCGAGTGCCGATGCCGAGGGAACCGAACCGCCGGCGTCGGACGTCGACGCCCCGTCCGGTTCGGGCTCACACTCGCGTGACCGTGATTCCGTGAGCGAACACGGTGGGGACCCCGTGGAGCGTGACGGTGTGACGTCCTCCGAGGAGGGGACGACGACACAGCGAGAACGGGTCGAACGGAAGGACGAAAACACGGCCCAGGCGGAGGCTCGGAGCGAAGTCGTCTCCCCCGAAGAGCTCCCCGACCCCCCAGAGGAGCCCACAGCCCCGGACGATCCGGAGTACGGTCGCGTCGTCAGCGAACCCGACGAAGAACAGCCCTCACTCGAGGAACTCCGGGAGGAACTCAACGAACAGTTCGAGAGTATCAGGATCGTCAGCCCGGGACAGTACGAACTCAACCTGATGGAACTGTACAACCGCGAGGAGTACATCGTCTCCCTCCAGGAGGACGGCCGGTACGTCATCGAGGTCCCGGAGTCCTGGCGCGACGGGGCCGAGTGACCGCCCGCCGAGACTCCGTCTCGCCCTCGCCACCACACCCCTCTGTTTCCACTGGAATACCCACCGAAACGTTCCAAACCTATTCGAAATAGCTTTTTCAACTCCAGTCGAAACCTTGGACGATCGCTTTCAGGCGACCGAAAACCCGGGCCGAAGCCCCACTCGAGAAAGATGGATTTAAGCGACGGGAACGATAGCTCTCGGGTATGAGCACCCCAACCAAGGTCGTTATCAGCACGATCGCAGTGTCCGTCATCCTGTCGCTCCTTTTGGTCGTCCAGTTCGCCGTCGTCTGATGTTCGCGAACCGCGACCTCTCAGAGCCCGTCGAAGCCGTCCGGGAAGACCACGCACCCGACGCCGTCGTCGTCGACTGCGAGCGGGACTTCGAGACGCTCCCGCCGGCTCTCGGCGAGGACCTTGGACTGCTCGTCGACTCCCTCGAGCCGGCGAGCTACCCGGCGGCGTGGCTTCCCGCGGACGCCCCAACGCTGCTCACCCGCTACGTGGGCAGTGAGTTCACCGTCGGGATGCCGGGTGACGGCAGCGTCGCATGGACCCGCCAGACCGATCCGCCGGTCGTGATCGTCAAACCGAGGGTGGAGGGCTCTCCCGAGTCGTTCGTCGAGTTCCTGATCGCGGAGGCGCTCCTCGAGGTCGGCCTCGAGGTCCCGGAACACTTCATTGGCTTTTTCGAGGACGGCTATCGCGACCTCGACGCCGCCGTCCCCCTCGGGGCGACCGCGACCTACCAGGTCGGGGCGGCGCTGTACGACGGCTGGAAGGGGTTGTCCACCCGTACGGTGTTCAGTACCTTCCACGAGGACAGCCCCGACCTCGCCGACGCCTGGCAGGACGCCGGGGACCGCCTCGAGGGTCGGATCGCCGGGCTCCCGTCGGCGGTCGCCCGTGGCGAAACCGACTTCCCCGACGCCACGGAACTGGCGTGTGCCGCGATCAAACACGCGATCGAACTGCCTGCACCCTTCGCGGCCTTAGAGACCGAGAGCTATCGCGATCACGGCCCCGAGTACGCGATCCGGTGGGGGGAGAAGACGTTCGAAGCTCTCGAGTAATACCGTACTCCCTCCGTTTCGTCTCGAGGGCTTTCCCGACGCGAACGTTAGTTCCGGAGGACGTCGGCTTCGTTTTCGAGCTGTCGGGAGTCACCACTCGTTCGGATCTCAAAACGCGCACCACCGCGTTCGCTCTCGGTAACGTCGATCGCCCAGCCGTGGGCGGTGACGATCTTCTCGACGATCGCCAGGCCAAAACCCGTCGTGTTCCCGGTGGAATACCCCCGTTCGAAGACCCGATCGCGTTCTCCCGGGGGGATGCCGGGACCGTCGTCGGCGACGTAAAAGCCCGGCGCGGACTCGAGGTCGCCGACCTCGATCGTGACGACGTTTCCACCGTGTTCGATCGAGTTCCGAAAGAGGTTCTCGAAGACCCGCCGGAGCCGGCCTTTGTCGGCGCTGACTGTCTCCTCCGTCGTGATCTCGAGACGCGCCCCGTCGCTGTCGACGGCTTCCCAGCTTTCGGCTGTGACGTCCTCGAGTAGTACGTCTTCGAACTCGTCGACGCGCCGTCCCTCGCGGGCGAGAGTCAACGTGTCCTCGATGAGGACGCTCATCCGCTCGAGCGCACGGTCGACGGTCTCGAGGTGGTCGACGTGGTCGCCGTCGTCCTCGAGGTTCTTTTCGAACAGTTCGAGATACCCTGTGGCGATCTCTAAGGGGTTTCGCAAGTCGTGGCTCACCGCCGAGACGAACTCCTCGAGACGCT
>LKNC01000205.1 GCA_001564255.1 Natrialbaceae archaeon Tc-Br11_E2g1 | reverse complement strand
CGCCCAGACCACCGGCTGGTCGTTGACGGTCCCGAACTCGATCTCGAGGGGGTACCGAAGCGGCGCGGTGAGCAACTCGAGGGCGGTCACGAGGGCAAAGAGGACGAGGACGGCGAGGAGGCCGAGCCAGAACTTGAGGAGGACGAAGCCGAGGCTCCGCCAGGTCGAGGGGGCGTCGACGTAACCCCTGGCCGTCGCCCGGACACCCTCCGCCGTCGGGCGGTCGTCGGGTGGCCGGATCTCGAGGTCGAGCAAGACGTTCGCGAGCCACCGTTCGAACCGGGCGGCGACGCGTCCGCCGCCGACGACGCCGAGGAGGACGAGAACGCCGATGCCGACGATGAGCAATAGCAATCCGACGGTAAACCCGAAGACCAGGACAGTCCAGTAGACGAGCGCGAGGGGGACGGCGAGCAGTACGTAGAGGACGTTTTTGTACGTCTGGGTCTCGAGGACGGGGCCGAGGACGGTTCCGGCTGGACCGCTGTCGGGTCGGGTTGTCTCGGACATACTGATACTCCTCGAGTGAGGAACATAAAACATGGAGCGTGGTCTCTCGCCGGGAAACTACCGTGCCCGGAGTTATCCGGACGGGAAGTCAATATTTTCGGTCGGCCCCGGTGATCCCGTAGAAGCGATCCATGACGGCGTCCCGTTCCCGTTGCCAGGGTTCGAAGTTGTCGGGACTCGAGGGGTAGGAGTCGTAGACGTCTTTCAGCCGGGTGGCCTGGTCGCGGACCTTGTAGAGTTCATAGAGGATGTCCCAGTGACCGACGGAGTTGATCAGCGTCTTGAGTTTCAGTCCGAGGCCCATGTCGGGGACTCCGGACTTGCCGAGGGCGTCGACGAGTTGCTGGCCGGGAAGGGACGTGAGGACCGAGACGAGCTCGTCGATATCGTGGGCGGTCCCGAAGATGTTGTACAGGTCCATCGCGGCGAAGCGCTTGCCAAAACCCGTCTGGACGCGCTCGTTGTACTCCCAGAGGGCGTGTTCCCCGACGTCGCCGTCGCAGATCGCCTCGGCGGCGACTTCGGCCGCCCAGTGGCCGGCTTTCGCGGCACCCGTGATACCACCGCCAGTACAGGGGTTTACGTGGGCTGCGGCGTCGCCGACGGCCACGTAGCCCGGATGAACCGCCGAGTCGTAGGGTCGACGGGTCGGCAGTGCCGCCCCGAGTTTGTCCGTGACCGTCGCCCCCCGGAACGTCGGGTTGTTCTCTAGATCCCGTTTGAGCACGTCGACGAGTTCCATCGGCGGCCTGTTCATCTGAAAGCCCAGGCCGGCGTTGATCTCCGTCGCCGTCCGGGGGAAATACCACAGATAGCCGAGTTCCTCCGTCGGTTTGAACACCAGTGCGTCGTCCCACTCGACGGGTTCGGGGACCTCGAGCACCTCCCGATATGCCGAACAGAACTGCGAGTAGTCGACGTTGGTATCGAACGTCGACCCCGAGAAGTCGGTCTTATCCTGCAGAACCGACAGCGCGCCCGCGGCGTCGATGACGACCTCGGCCTCGTAGGTGACCGCCTCGCCGTCCCGGATCGCCCGGACGCCGGTCACCTGCTCTCCGGACTGACAGACGTCGTTGACGACCGTCCGGTAGTGGATCTCCACGCCGGCCCGGTCGGCTTCCTCGAGTAGCACCTGGCCGTACCGGTAGCGGTCGACGACGCCGCCGGTCTCGTTGAAGGGAATACTGAGCGACTCACCGGAGTGGGGGTTCTCGAAGATCGCCCGTTCGATTCCGTCGTTCGTGAACGCCTCCTCCTGGAGTCGGTCACGGTCGACGACGTCGGGGAACTTGCTCGCGCTCTTTAGCCCGTCGCCACAGGCGATCTTCCCGCCCTCTTGCTCTGTCTTGCGTTCGATCAAAACGACGTCGAGCCCGTTCCGGGCAGCGGTCGCCGCAGCGAAACACCCTGCCGTACCACCACCGACCACCACGATATCGTGAGATTTCGTGGGCATCTCTATCTGTGTCAGAAACCTCCTCCAATAAAAAGGGAGAGGAACCGTTCTGCTGCCCTGAAAACGATCGAAAACGGACCGATCACGGATCCGGACGGCGTCCGAAATCCACTAACTGGTCCGGAACCAACCGCAGTCGATGGACGAACTCGAGTGTCGCCCGCCGGTGGAGGGGTCCCCGTGACGACGGTCGTCTGTATCGTCGGCCCGAGTGACTCGGGGAAGACGACCCTCGTAGAGGACGTCGTTTCCCGCCTCGAGTGTCGGGTCGCGACGGTGAAGTCGATCCACCACGACGTCGAGGTCGACACGCCCGGGAAGGACACCTACCGCCACCGCCATGCGGGCGCGGAGACCGTCGTCGGCGTCACGCCCGAGCGAACGTTCCGGATCACAGAACGGGGGAAACGCGACGCTCCCGACGAGACGGCGGCCCTCGAGACGACGGTCGACCGACTCGTCGAGGAGGGGTACGACGTCGTGCTCGTCGAGGGGTTCCACGACGCGCCCTATCCGAAGATCGCCCTCGGGGAGCGAGACGACGTCGCCCCGCCGGTCGCGATCAGGGCGACGAACCCCGGGGCGATCGACGTCGACGGCCTCACCACTCGGCTCCGTGACGGGTCCCTGGGCTCCGGACGACCAGGGAATACCACCTGGAGTAACGACGGCGATCGCGACGTAAACGGTTGATTATGCAGAATACTTATCTGGCCGACCGGGGTAGTGGTTCATATGTCGAAAGCAACGACGCGCCTCGAGCGCTACCTCCAGGACGAGTTAGGTGAGCGCTCGAACCAGGACCTAGACCAGCGTCTCGAGGAACTCGAGTACTTCTCTGAGACGCTCCCGACGGACGCGATGGACGACGACCTGCGGGTCCTGTCTGCGCTCTCGGATGGGACACGGTACACGATCGTCCGCCTGCTCGTCGAGTCCGACGAGCAACTGTGTGTCTGTGAACTCGATTCGGTCGTCGACGTCAGCACGAGCGCGATCAGTCACGCCCTCTCCCGGCTCCACGACGCGGGGCTCGTCGATCGCGAGAAAGACGGCAAGTGGCGAAAGTACCGTGCGACCGGCCGGGCGACGGCACTGCTCGTCGCACTCGACGGCACACGCCAGTGTCCTGTTAGGCCTGACCAGCAGGATCGTTCACAGTAACCGACCACGTGACTGGTTACGAGAAAGCTTATACCGGATGCACGGAAAGACTGGAATGGAAGCCGGGTGAGCCTCCCGGGTAGGGGTACTTCGGAGGCGTTTCCCCGGCCCACAACACGGAATTATTGTGACCTCATCTCCCTAGTGACCACTATGGACTTTCCAATCTGGGAGCCCGTCTACGAGTCGATACTGACGGACTTCGGGTTCGACAGGGCCGAGGACGAACGCGCACGAGACGTCTTGGCCTCCCTCGCCGGGCCGTTCGAGGAAACCCATCTCGAGGGGGTCACCGACTCGACGGTCGTCGTCGCCGGGGCTGGCCCCTCACTCGAGTCACCCCGGAACCTCGAGTGTGCCCGGGAAGCCGAGTACGTCTTCGCCGCCTCGACGGCCGTCGACGACCTCGAAGCGCACGGCATCGACGTCGACTGCATGGTCACCGACCTCGACAAGAACCCGGAGACGGTCGTCCGGCTGACCGGACGGGGAACGCCCGTCGCGGTCCACGCCCACGGCGACAACGTTCCCGCAGTACGCGAGGTCGTCCCCGACTGTGTCGACGAGTACGTCCTCCCGACGACCCAGGCCGAACCGCGCGGGCCGGTCCGGAACGTCGGCGGCTTTACCGACGGCGACCGGGCCGCCTTCCTCGCCGACTACTTCGGGGCTGGGACCCTCGAGTTCGTCGGCTGGGACCTCGAGGACCCGGACGTGGACCGGGTAAAAGCCCGGAAACTCGAGTGGGCCGAGCGACTACTCCACTGGCTCGAGTGTCGACGTGGGGAGCGCTTTGCTGTTCTCGAGGGGCGCCGTGGGGGGATCGACACGGCAGCTCTCCCGGTCGAGTGACCGTCCGGCCCGTTACTTTCGCGTGTCGATCCCTGTGGTCTCGTTTATCGGACACTTCCGGGTCGTGCCGGTCACGAACAGGACCACACCGACCAGGAGTGCAACGGCGCCGACGACGAACCCCACGGCCCACAACTCGACGAGTCCGGCGACCCCCGCGATGACGAGCAATCCGCCGACCACGATACGCGCCGTTCGATCGAATCCACCGACGTTCTTGTCCATGGTTTCCCTGCGTGAGGGTACCTACGGTCCGGAGTGACAATAACCTACTATTCGTCCACGACGAGGACAGTCTCGGGGAGCGAGCCATCACGACAGCCAGGTTCCGGACGGGTTTTGACACAGGAGGTCCATCGGTAGCGGTATGCGCGCTGTTCGATACCACGAACACGGCGGCCCAGAGGTACTACGCGTCGAAGACGTCCCACGTCCCGAACCGGGAGAAACGGAACTGCTCGTCAGGGTCGAAGCCGGGGCGGTAAACCCCGTCGACACCTACTTCCGGGAGGGGTCGTACCCGCCGGGTGACCGTCCGTGGATCCCCGGCTCCGACGTCGCGGGCGTCGTCGAAGCGGCAGGCGAGGGGACCGACCTCGAGGCCGGCGACCGGATAGTCGCGACCGCCCTGGGTAACGACCACCAGGGGACCTGTGCGGAGTACACCGTCGTCCCCGAGGAGTTTGCGGCCCCACTGCCCGATTCGATCGGGTTCGAGGCGGCCGCCGCCGGCGCGCTCGTCGGCGTCACCGCCTGGCAGTCCCTGCTCGCCGCCTGCGGACTCGAGCCCGGCGGGCGCGTGCTCGTCCACGGCGGCAACGGCGGCGTCGGACACCTCGCCGTCCAGCTCGCAACCGCGAGTGGTGCCGACGTAACGACGACCGCGAGTCCGGAGTACCACGACCGCCTCGCCGACCTCGGAGCCGAACCCGTCCTCGACTACGCCCGCACAGACCTCGAGGACGCCATCCTCGAGGCGGGCCAACCCGACGTAATCCTCGACCATCGCCTCGACGACTACCTCGGGCTGGACTGTCGTGTGGCGGGCTTCGACGCCGACATCGCCGCCATCGGCAACACCGACAGCGCGGCGACGTTCCCGGACGTCCCCACAGCCCGCGGAAAGGCACTGACCGTCCACCACGTCAGTATGTTCAACACGCCCGATATCGGAGGCGTCCTCGAGCGTCTCGTCCGACTGTACGAACGCGGGG
>LKNC01000204.1 GCA_001564255.1 Natrialbaceae archaeon Tc-Br11_E2g1 | reverse complement strand
TCGCCGACCTGGCCGACGCCGGCGTGTCTATCGAACCGGTCAAGTTCTCGCCGCAAAAGAAGCGAGAACTCATCGAGAATTTGATAACGCGAATCGAAAACGGAGAACTCACCGCACCCGACATCGGACAGCTCCGACACGAACTGTCTGTTTTTGAATACGACGTAACACGCGGTGGGACGGTTCGGTACGACGCGCCCGAAGGCTTCCATGACGACACCGTCGACGCACTGGCACTGGCGGCGAGTCAAGTTGATCGGCTGGCGGCCTACCGACGGCGACAGTCTGGCGACAAAAAACGCGGTTCGGAGCTCATCAACTGACCATGACACGAAAGAAAACAGGAATCGTCGAGGACGAAGACGTCGTCGACAAGATCAACGAAGAGGAGGACAAAGACGATGAGTGACGACGACAGCAGCACTGAGCAGGGGGCCGTCAAGTCTTCGCTGGTGGGAATGCAGAAGGCCGCCGCGTCCGCCTCCTCTGACCAGCTCAACGAGCGGTCGATCGGCATCACGGTCGGTCAGGGTATCCAAACGCCGTATCCCACACATCAACTTGCCGGTCTCCAGGAACTCAACGGCACGCACGCGGTCTGCATCGAGAAGAAGGCAAAGCGCGAGGTGGGGTATGGTTTTGAGATCGTCGAGCACGAGAACGTCGATCCCGAAGACGCCAGCGAGGACGAACGGGAGCGGGTCGAAAACTTCTGGCGCTCGCGCGACAGCATTTGGAAGCTCGGGCCAAAAGGCACCGCACGAGGGACGCCGACAGAGATGCACGAAAAGGCGCGGCAGGACTACCACGGCATCGGCTGGGCCGCGCTTGAAATCATCTACGCAGGTTACGACGACGAACCGGCTGGGATGGCCTACCTACCGGCGAAGACTGTCCGTGTCAAAAAACAGCGAGATGGTGACGGCTTTGTGAATGAACAGATCGCGGGCCACGGATTCGTTCAAAAGCGCAACGGCAAGACACGCTTTTTCGCCGAGGCTGGCGATCGGCAGAACACCGACCTCAACGGCAACGACGACCCGAAGTACGTCGACAGAGAAACCGGCGAGGTCTACACCGACATCGAGACGATGCAGGCCGACGGTGCGACGCCGGCGAACGAGCTGCTGTTCATCCCCAACCCCCACCCCAACACGCTGTACTACGGGCTGCCGACGTGGATCAGCGAGATACAGACGATGATCGCCGACCAAGAGGCGCGGCGGTTCAACCGCGAGCGTCTGGAAAACGACCTCGTCATGGACTACGTCATCATCGTCGAGGGCGGCGAGCTATCCGAAGACTCGCGCGAAGAGGTGCGCGAACACATCAAAGGCCTTCGCGAAGGCGACGGTCCTGGAGCACTGATTCTCGAAGCCGACGACTTAGCCGACAAGGGGATCGGCGTCGAAGGTCAGAACGTCAAGATCCGCGTCGAGCCGGCGGCGCACTTCGGCGATGAAGATATGTCGTTCGCGAACTACCGCGAGATGAACGAGAAGGACATCGCCAAAGTCCACCACGTCCCGCTGCAGATGCTCGGAAACCACGACGCGACGAACTCCAACAGTGAGGAGGCAAACCGAGAGTTCACGCAGGAGACGATCCAACCTGAGCAAGAACGCTACGCCGAACGTCTCTACCGAGTCATCCATCAGCAGATACTCGACGTCCACGACTGGACGGTTGACTTCGTCACCAAAGGCGCGGAGAACCGACGGCAAGAAGCCGAGATCGGGAAGATGACCGCCGACGCGGTCAAAGACGTGCTGACGGTCAACCAAGCGCTCGAACTGTTCGGCATTGACCCCCGCGACGACGAGATCGGCCAGCGGCTCGTCTCCGAGGTCTCGTCACAACAGACGCCCGGCGCGGCACTTGACGAAGCGGTCAGCCAAGTAGAGCAGACGGCTCGCGAAGAGAAGGCTGCCGAGCGGATCAAACGCGGCTCGACGGGAGACTGACGATGTGCGAGGTGTGCGGTCGCCAGCTCACCAAAGCGCGGGTGCTCACAAAAAACGACTTCTCACCCGAAGAGGAGCGCGTCTTTCAGACGTTCCTGGACGACTACGTCGACGCACTCCAACCAGTCGAAGAGGAGATCGAGGACTTCGTCGCCAACGCCTCGGAGTCCGACCTGGAGTCGCTTGAATCGATCCGAGCCGAGATTCAGTCGCGAACGGGCAATTACACCAACGACTTCCAGGCAGTGTTTCGGAACAACGGCGAAGAGGGCGTGATGGCTGGGCGTGCTGTGGCTTCTCGCCAGTCCAGCCTCGACGTTGCCTTCGACGTCGTGCCTGAGCGCACGCTCGAAGTGATCGACGACTGGGTTCAGACGGCCGCCGGCTCAACACTGGAGACCATCACGGAGGACTCCGCGAGATGGCTTCGTGGCGCACAACGCGACGGGCTATCCATCCCGGACATAGCTGACCAACTCAACGATGAGCTATTCGACGGTCGGCTTGAGGGGTACGTCGCTGAGCGAGCCGCGCGGACCGGCACGATCGCGACGTCGAACGCGGGGAGCCATTCGGCGCACGAAGATGCCGACAGCGTCGTCGGCGAGCAGTGGATCACGTCAGTAGACGGCCGCGAACGTGACTCACACGCAGATGCACACCAGCAGGTTGTCGCAGTCGGCACACCGTTCGATGTTGGTGGGGTCTTCCTCCAACACCCCGGCGATCCGTTGGGCCCGGTCGATGAAATTGCGAACTGTCGCTGTACTGTGGTGGCTGTCTTCGAGGAGGATCTGACCGAAGATCAACTCGAAGCTATCGAGAACGGTGAGAGAATCAGCGTCGCTATTTAACGAGTAACACCCGATGACGGCATCCCTGCCGGGGGCTCTGCCAGAGGTCCATATCCCGGCGTTTCACGAGACAATGACACAGACAGAGCCGCGGCGATTTCAGAAAACCGTCGCGATCAAAGCGACCGACGAAGACGAGCGGACCGCGACGGGCGCGGCTCTCGTCCCAAACGAGGTCGACAGACAGCGCGACTACCTGGAGCCGGCCGGGATCGAGGCGATGTTCGCCCCGGACCCTGACGACGGCGTGATGCACTTCAAGTTCGCCGATGACGACGCGGAGTTGACCCGCAATGAGATCATCGACGAGGCCGAGACCATCGGCGGTAAGGAGTACGCCGCTGGGTCCTGGATCATCACGCGGAAGTACCACGACGACGAGTTGTGGCAGCTGGTAAAGGATGGTATTCTGACAGGGTTTTCGATCGGCGGCGAGGTCAGCGAGGAAGTTGATCGCGCCGCAGACGAACTCCCCGACGACATCACGTTCCCTGCGGAGGTGGACGAGGGGCCGGCCACCGAGATCGTCAACGGCTACGTAGCTGAGATCTCGGACGTTGACATCCCGGCTGTCCCGAATGCCGATCACGCGGCCGTGAAATCGCTCGAAAAGAACGTCGTCGCACAAGCAGACAGCGAAGACGGATTTGTCGAGTTGATGGAACCACGGGGCCACTCCGAAGAGGAAGCCCGGCGGCTGTGGTCGCACCTGCAGAAAACGAAGACGGATCAAATGACAAAGAAAACTGACGACCCCGACGCCGCGTCTCTTGAGGACGTCGATGATGCTACTCTTGGGAAGCGGTTCAAGCAGTGGTGGGAGTCTATCGGCGTTTCGGACGGCGACACCAACAGCATCGAGCTGGCGGATGTCGACCCGGTCGAAGCCGAAAAGGCACTGACCATCGCCAAAGAGGGCCGCACGCTCTCGGAGGTAAACCGAGAGACGCTGATGGCGGCACACGACGCCATTGAGGCGACCCTCGCGTCGGATATGGACTATGAGACGAATCGATTCACAGACAACGACGAGTACTCCTTCACACTCTCTGGTTACGAGGAAAAGAAGGACGACAAGAAATCGGCAGACACAGACGACAACATGACCGACGACGAACTCACCGACAAGGTCGACGCCCTCGAAACGCAGCTCGCCGAGCTGACCGAAAAGCTCGATGACAGCGACGAGGACGCCGACGCACAGAAAGCAGACGAACAGGACGACGAAAACCCACTCGCCGAGAAGCTCGACGAACTGAGCGATCAGATCGAGAAGCTCGACGATCGCGTCGACAAAGTCGCCAAAGGTTCAGCCGAGAGCGACCAGGTCGGCGGCGGTGCTGAAAAGAACACTGACGACACCGACGAATCGAGCGCGTTCAAGGCCGCGCTTGGGAGCCACTGAACATGTCCGCACGAAAAGACAACACCCAGAGCCTGCAGAAGGGAACGATCGACACGACTGACCTCAACGGAGTCCAGCTCCCGCGAGACCTCTTCATGGAGTTCATCGAGCGAACCCAGGAAGAGTCGGAACTCCTCGACATGGTCCGCGTCGAGCCGCTGCCACGCAAAGAGATGGGCAAGCCGAAGGTCGGTGTGCCTGAACTCTCTGGTGGCACCCGTGACGAGGACGGCAGCCGTCCCGAAACGTCGGATGCGACGACCGGCGCGATCGAGTTCAACGTCACTGGTCAGTACTACTACATCAAGTACGACCTGAAAGAGGACGCCATCGAGAACACGATGTCCGAGGAGGAGGTCGCTGGCGTCATCCTGTCGCACTTCGAGCGCGCGTGGGCGAACGACGTCCAGAACCTGGCGATCAACGCTGGTCGCGAGGGGTCGGACATTCCCGAAGAACTGGACGAAACGTTCGACGGCTTCATCGCCATCGCCGAGGGTGCCGATGACGTCTCGGAGCGGATCGGGATCGGCGTCGACGACGAGACGGTCGACACGATGCCGACGTACGACCACGAAGACGCTGAAGACGGGCCACAGCCTGTCAACACGGAACTGTTCAACAACATGATTCAGACGAATCCTGAACGGTTCCGCGACCCTGACAGCCAGGTCATTCTGTGTTCGAAGAGCCAGATACAGCAGTACTACTTCGAGCTGACCGGCCGCGAAGACGGCCTCGGTGTCGCTGTGCTGCAGGGCGACAACGACGTCACGCCGTTCAGCTACGACATGGTCGGCGTCGCCTACTGGCCCGACGACATCGCGATGCTCATCGATCCAGAGCAGCTCAGCTACGGGCTGTACGAGGGCGTCGAGATCACGCAGATCACCGAGTCGGACAAGACGATGGACGAAGCGCTCCATTCGCGGACGCTGATGGAAGGGCAGTTCGACTTCCAGATCGAGGAGCTGCAGAGCGGCGTCCTCGCAACTGGACTCGC
>LKNC01000203.1 GCA_001564255.1 Natrialbaceae archaeon Tc-Br11_E2g1 | reverse complement strand
TCGAACTCGACGTGATGACCTACGACGCCTGTGGCGGCACGGAACAGTTCATCTCCGTGGAGGACTTCGGGAAGGACCTGCTCGTGGGGTTTGCCCGGCTGCGGTTCCCGAACCAGCCAGTCCGGCCGGAACTCGAGAACGCCGCGTTGATCCGCGAACTCCACGTCTACGGCACCGAAGTCGCCGTCGGCGGCGAGGGCGAGACCGGCCAGCACCAACACCGGGGCTACGGCCGGCAGCTGATGGAACGAGCCGAGGAACTCGCGGTCGAGGCCGGCTACGACAAACTGAGCGTGATCTCGGGTATCGGCGCACGCGAGTACTACCGCGAGAAACTCGGCTACTACCAGGACGGGCCGTACGTGAGCAAGCGGCTGTGAACGGATCGTGGGCGTCGAATCAGGTAGAAAGGAGTACGATAGACCGTATCAATCCTCACCCGAGGCGAGAATGTCCGAAACCTCGTCTGCGAGCCCGTCCTGATCGTCGTCTTCGTTCTCGTCTATGACGTCCCGGCGCTTGTTGGCGTAGTTGTAGGCGTCGGTGGCCATCTGCATGTCGAGGTTCATAATCCGAAACACCGAGAGCAGGTCGTCCATCCCGTCGTCGATGGCTTCACGAAGCTCCGCTTCGAACTCCGCGGACAGTTCCGTGTCGGACGAGCCGGAAAGCCCACCGAGGAACCCGCCACCGTCGTTTTCCTTTGCCCACCCCTCGGCGGCGGCGACGACCTCGTTTTCGACCCGTTCACGGATGAGCGAAAAGAGGAGTTCGTAGTAGACGCCGTACTGGCCGATGTACTGTTTCATCGGCATACCGAGCATGTAGTGGAGCATCCCGATGCGTGCCCGGTCGACGAAGTACTCCCGGTCGTAACGCCCCCGTGCGAGACTCAGCAGGTACGCCCGCTGGGTCTCCTGTAACTCCTCGATCCCTTTCGGCGATCTGCCGACGACCTCGGTCGTCTCCTCGTATGCGCGAATGTTCTCGTAGAACTGTTCTGCGATGTCGTCTTGGTGGTCCCGGAACAGCGCCTCGAGGTCCGCCAGTCGCTCGGCGTCGTCCTCGTCGAAGTTGATGAAGTCCTTTCGCCACTCGAGTTCGTCCTCGTTGATCTCTAAGGCCCCCCGAAGCAGATCCGGGTCGATACGCGAGTTGAGCTTCCCCTGGCCGAAAACGTCCATCGCGTCCTCGGCTGACCGCTCGTTTTCACCCATTGTCGGAGCTACCGGATCCACAATATATAATATTGTGCATTCACGGCCCGGAGAAACTTACCTGACGCCACTTCAGCGACGTGTGGGTCGACTACTCCTCACGGTTCGAACCGCCGGGCGGTGCGTCGTCTCGGTCCACCCCGTCCTCGGCTCGCGTCCCCATCGGCCGCGCCGGGACGCCCGCGACGACCTCACCCGGCGCGACGTCACGGGTGACAAGCGAGTTCGCCGCCACGCTCGCCCCCTCGCCGATCTCGACACCGGGGAGGACGATCGCGCCCGCGCCGATCATCGCCCGCTCGCCGACGACGACCTCGCCGGTCCGGTACTCCTCCTGGAGGAACTCGTGACAGAGGATCGTGGCGTCGTAGCCGACGATGGCGTGATCCCCGAGAGTTATCAGTTCCGGCCAGAAGACGTCCGGGGTCGCCTCGAGGCCCCAGGAGACGCCCTCGCCGACGGTGACGTCGATCTTCCGGAGGAGCCAGCGTTTCACCCGGAGGCTCGGGGAGATCCGCACGAGCCAGACGACGAGGTAGTTGATCGCGACCCGGAGGGGAGTGCGCGCGCTCGTCCAGTGTGCAAGGGAGTTCGGCGCGCCCGGTGTCGAATAGCGGCTGATACGGTCGTGTCGTGTCGCGTCCTCGTCGGTCACTGAACGGGGTGTTCGGGGCCAGGGCACAAGAACCCACACGAAACGCTGGCGGGGTGCACGTTTTTGTCGCCTCGAGTGCATCCCCGTCTATGGCACCGACGCTCGTCAACGTCGCCGTCGGCGTCCTCCTCGGGGTCGCCCTCCTCGGGATCGCCTTCGACCGCCGTTCGATCGCGATCGTCGGTCTCGCGGCCGCCCTTCCGGACCTCGACGCCGCCCTCGCCCTCCTCGTCCCCGGAGCGACCAACGCCGCGTTTCACTCTCTTTTCCTCGCTGCCATCGTCGGGAGCGTCCTCTACTGGGACACGGAACGCCGGGAGACATCGTGGCTCCGCGGCCGCTATGGGTTGTACGGCGTGCGGGTAGCGTGGGTCGCCGTGGCCTCGTTCGTCGTCGCCGGGATCGTCTTCGATCTGTTCACCTCCGTCGGGGTCGCCCTCCTCTATCCGCTGGTCGATCGCTACTACGTCGTCTCCGGGCGACTCGTCCTCTCGAGTCAGGAGGGCGTCGTCCAGACCTATTTCGACCTCGGTGAGGGGTGGCTCGCCCTCGAGACGACCGGACGGACGAGCACCCATCGGATCGATACCTGGGTGACTCCGACCGACGACGAACGCCGCCTCCGTCTCGTCGAATCGGGCTGGCAACTGGTCGTCGTCCTGACTGCCATCGCGGCCGTGCCGGCGAAGTACGCACTCGAGGGGGGTGAGCCCTGATGCCGGCTTCGACCGTCCACGTCGGTTTTGGGTTACTGCTCGCCGCCGGTCTCCTCGGGAAATACTACGACCGGACGGCGTTGCTCGTGGTCGTCGCCGCCCTCCTCCTTCCGGAGGCGGACGCCCTCGCGGGGTGGGTGATGGCCGGCGCACACCGTACCCTCTTTCACAACTACGTGTTCACCGCCGTCCTCGCGGCCGCCCTGTGGTGGGACACACGCCGGGAAACGTCGTGGCTCCGGGGCCGGTTCGGAACGTACGGTGTCCGCGTCGCCTGGGTCGCCGTCTTCGCTCACACCTTCGCCCACCTGGCACTCGACTGGGCACACCTGGACGGCATCAACGCCCTCTGGCCGCTCCACGACGAGTTCTTCCGCCTCGAGGGCGAGTTGTACGTCTCGAGTGAAGCGGGACTCGTGCAGACGTTCGTCGATCTCGAAGACGTCGGTTTCGGTGGCGGGGCCTCGAGGGCGGAGACCCACGTCGCCACGCCCGCCGACCCGACGCCCGATTCCGACCCCGGGCCGGTCGACCGACGGGTGCCGATCGCCGTCGGCGGCTGGCAACTGTACCTGGTGGCGGTCGGGCTCTTTGTCGTCGTCGCAAAACGGTTCCAGTCGGAGCCACCACGGGCCGGCAGCCGTCGGGAGCGCTACTGACGGGTGGTCGCTCGAACGGGGCCACGATGGCCGGTACCGAATTACAACAGACCGTCTCACTCAAGGAGATTGCGTCTCGTGAACCGCCCCAGGGCCGGAATCTCGTACTCGACTCCCTTGTACGCCTTGTACATCAAGAACAGCCAGAAAACCGTCAGTACGGGTGCAAACAGCAGGCTCAACAGACCGACCACCAGTCCGATGAGCCACCCGACGACGGGGATCGCCGCGAGGACCGTCATACCGACCGTGAAAACGACCGAGAAGACGATCACCGCTCCGGAGAGGACGATGCTCTGGCCGGCGTGAAACCGGACGAACTGGTCGTCGTCCTCGAGGACGTAAAACAGGATACCTGTTATTGGCCCGAGGAAATACGCCAACGCCCCTGCGATGTTCGGGTCCAGTCCGGTACTGCTTTCGGCCGATACGCCCTCGTCGTGGTGTCGATCTTCTACGGACATCTGGGAGTCACGGTTCGTTTTCGACGGAAACATATTTAAAATAGAACGTGGTCGAAAGATCACCGTGGCGGTTACCTGACGGTGAGTTACTCCGCGCGAAGTTCGTCCATGTGGTCGATTCGCTGTTGGACGAGATCCGCCTTGCCGATGTCGTGGCGCATGTGCAGTCCCTCGTCGCCGGCGACCGCCAGCGCGTCCTCGGCGATCCCCTCGGCGTCGTCGATCGTCTCGGCGAGACCGACGACGGCGAACGATCGCGAGGTCGTGGTGTAGATGCCGTCCTCGCGCTCGTCGACGCTGGCGTAGTAGAGCAAGGCGTCGCCGGCGCTCTCCCGTGGCTCATCGCCGTTCGAGTCATCCGTGGCGCGAGCCGCCCGCGCCACGCTCTCCTCGTCGACTTGCACCTTCGCACCGGCCTCGGGGTCGGTCGGGTACCCCTCGGGGACGACGTACTTACAGACCGTCGCCTGCTCTGCAAACTCGAGGTCGGGCACCGGCTCGCCGTCGCGGGCGGCGGTCAGGACCTCGAGGAAGTCCGTCTCGAGGACCGGCAGGGTGTTCATCGCCTCCGGGTCACCGAAGCGGGCGTTGTACTCGATGACCGTCGGCCCCTCGGCGGTCAGCATGAACTGGCCGTAGAGGATGCCTTTGTACCCCTCGAGGTTGTCGACGGTGGCCTCGAGGATCTCGAGGGCGTGTTCGTATTCGTCTTCGCTCATAAAGGGGAGCTGGCGGGTGGCGTCCGAATAGCTGCCCATGCCGCCGGTGTTCGGCCCTTCGTCGCCCTCGTAGGCGCGTTTGTGGTCCTGAACCGCCGGGGCGGTCTGGAACTCGCCGTTGGCGACAAAGGCCTGGATCGTCAGTTCCTCGCCGATCAGCCGTTCCTCGAGGACGAGTTCGTCGTACTCCGACTCGCGGATGTACTCCTTGCCTTCCTCGGGGGTGACCTGGTCGCCGATGACCGTCACGCCCTTCCCGCCCGTGAGGCCGACGGGCTTGATCGCGAGGTCGCCGTCGTACTCGTCGATAAACTCACAGGCGGCCTCGGTGTCCTCGAAGACCTCGAAGTCCGGACAGCCCGGAATGTCGTGTTCGACCATGAACTCCCGCTGGAAGGCCTTGTCCGTCTCGATCCGGGCCTCCTCCTGGCGCGGGCCGAAGGCGTAGATGCCGGCGTCCTCTAAGGCGTCCGCGACGCCCGCCTCGAGGGGGGCTTCGGGGCCGACGACGGCGATCGTCGCCTCGATCTCCTCGGCGTAGGCGACGACTGCCTCGGGGTCGGTCGTCTCGAGGGTCTCGACGTCGCTCGCGATCGCCGCGATACCGGGGTTTTTGTTCCCTGCACAGGCGTAGAGGTCACACTCGCTTCCCTCGAGTGCGCGGGCGATGGCGTGTTCGCGCCCGCCCCCACCGATCAGCAGTACGTTCTCGCGCATGGTCGAAATCGGAGCACACGGTAGTGTAAAGTTTGCCCTTTCCCGGGGGAGACACTGTCCACGATCACGAATAGAAAATCGGCGGCCGTCG
>LKNC01000202.1 GCA_001564255.1 Natrialbaceae archaeon Tc-Br11_E2g1 | reverse complement strand
CGACGTTTCATCTGACGGTCGTATTTGGGTACCGTCACGTCGTACTCTCGTTCGACGACTACGGTCTTGTCCATGTCCGTCGAGACGACGAGCCCCTCGAGGATCTGCCCTCGAACGGGAAGCTCGCCGTAGAACGGACACTTCTCGTAGTCGTATTCCTCCGGCTCTTCTGGTTCCGGAGGGGTTTCAACGTCTAGTCCTATTGCCATGGTGAATCACCATTCGTTTCCGTACGTCGGGCGGGTCGTGAGAGTAGCCGCGATCCATCGACCGTAACGTAGGCCACGCCCTCGCCGTCCAGTTTGGACGTGGTCCCCGACCCCTTTCGGAAGTCGGCGGCGTCATCCGTGATCGCGAACTCGAATACTGAGCCCGATTTCGGCACCTGAACCACCCGGGACTCGCCGTTCTCCCGAACTTCGATTCGAAGAGTGTTGGTCGTCTCGATGACGACGCGCCCTTCGATCCCGACCTTCCCGGGGTCGTCACTCTCGACGACGCGGACGGGAAGTCCGTTGAGTTCGTGTCGCGGCAGGGTCTCGGGTGTCAGTGCCATGTTATTCTTCGTCTACGTCGCCTTTCTCACGGGCGTCGCCCGTTCGAATTTCCGATCTCATTCGAGATCGCCTTCCTCTCGCTGGATCGTCTTGATCCGTGCGATCGTTCGCTTCAGCTCGCCGATCTCGCCCGGGTTCTCCGGGGCACCACCGGCGGCGAGCACTGCCTTGGCGTTGAGCAGTTCCGTCTCGAGGTCCTCGAGTTCCGCCTCGCGTTCGGCGGCGGTCATGTCGCGGATCTCCTCGACGTGGAGGATCGCCATCAGGCGTCACCTCCCTGTTCGTCGTCTGCGGAGGCGCCTTGGGCCTCGCCATCCATCTCCTCTAGGAGTTCCTCGGCTTCGGCCTCGACGTCTTCCTCGAGGTCCTCGAGGTCCTCGTCGTCGGCTTCCGCATCGGCGTCGTCTTCGTCCGCTTTCTCGGCGGCGACTTCCTCCTCGATGACCTCCTCGACGACCTCCTCGTCGAGTTCGGGCTCTTCCTCGAGTTCGACGTCAGCCTCGGCCTCCTCGGCGTCGGGTTCGTCGTCGACGCCCTCGGGTTCGGCCTCGAGCAGTTCCTCGACGCCCTCGTTGGCTTCGACGGCCTCGGGGACGATCTCCTCGGGGTCCATATCCTCGTGGATACGGAAGTCGTCGGGGAGTTCGGCTCCCGGCGGGATGATCTTGACAGTCACGCCGATCGTCCCGAGTTTCATCACGGCGACGCCCTGCCCCTCGTCGACGATGGTCTCTGCGGGCTCGCCGTTGTGTTTGATGTAGCCGGCGTTGAACTTCTCGACGCGCGAACGGGCACCCGTGACCTTCCCGGAGAGGACGATTTCCGCTCCGAGGGCACCGACGTCCATGATCCGTTCTAAGGTCGTGTGACCGGCCTTTCGGAAGTACCAGCCACGCTCTAAGGCGTTGGCCAGTCGGTCGGCGACGATGCGTGCGTTCAGGTCGGGTTCGTCGACCTCCTGGACGTCGATCTGTGGGTCCTCGAGGTTGAACTTCTCCTCGAGGGCCGTGGTGACCTTCCGGATGTTCTCACCGCCTTTGCCGATGACCATCCCCGGCTTCTCGGCTTTGAGGACGATCTGTGTTCCCATCGGCGTCTTGGCGACGTCCATACCTCCGTAGCCCGCACGGCCGAGCTCTTCTTGGAAGAACTCGTCGATCTGGGATCGCTGCAGGCCGTTCTCGATGAACTGGTGTTCGTCAGCCATTACTGATCATCCTCCTCGGGTTCCTCGATGACGATCTCGACGTCGACCTCCGGCGTGTTCCACGCCGAGGCACGCCCCATCGCGCGGGGCTTGCGACCCGCCCGTTCGCCGACCTTGTGGGCGGCACAGTGGACGATTTCCATCGACTCGCCGTCGAACCCCTGGCTGTCGGCGTTGGCCTCGACGTTCTCGAGGAGGTCGAGGAACTCACCGGAGGCCTTCTCCGGATAGCCACCTGCGTCCCAGCCGTCGATGTCCGAACGGTGTCCGGCACCGGTGTTGTGGGACTTCAGTGGGAGTGACTGCTCTTGGGCGATGACGGCCTCGAGGTATTCTGTGGCCTCGCCGACGGTCTTGCCGTTGATCTCGCGGGCGATTTCTTTGCTGTGCTTGTGGCTCATGGGACGCTCCCGGAGCATCGCTCTCGCGGTGGTTTCCGGGTCCGCGTCGACGGAGTAGTTGATTCCCATGGGTTGATCACTTCAGTGGGACGAACTTCGACGAGCGGGTCGCACCGATCCCCGCCTGTCCGTGTTCGACCGAGGTTCGGGTGAGCTGGAACTCACCGAGGTAGTGGCCGATCATCTCGGGGTCTACCCTGACGCGCCCGAACTCCTGGCCGTTGTAGACGGCGAAGGTGAGGCCGACGAACTCCGGCAGGATCGGCATGTCACGCAGGTGCGTTCGGATCGGTGAGTTTGCGGTCTCTTGTTCGTCTTTCTTGCGGGCTTTCTCGAGTAACTTCCGTTGCTCGACGCCGAGTCCGCGTTCGATACTTCGCCGCTTGCGTGCGGGGAGCAGTTCTGCGACTTCCTCGAGTTCCATCTCCTGTAACTCTTCGAGCGTGTAGCCGCGGTAGGTGAACTCCTCACCCTCGCGGCCGGTTCTGTACTCCTGACTCATTTGTTTCCACCTCGGCCGGTACGGCGCGAAGCGATGTCACCGACTTTCCGTCCCGGCGGGGCGTTCCGCGAGACGGATTTCGGTTTGCCGGGGTGCTGGCGGCCGCCACCACCGAAGGGGTGGTCGACGGCGTTCATCGCGACACCACGGACGCGGGGCCACTTGCTACCCCGTGCTCTCATCTTGTGATACTTCTTGCCTGCCTTGACGATCGGCTTCTCCGTGCGGCCACCGCCGGCCACGACGCCGATCGTCGCTCGACACTGTGGGTCGAGTCGCTTGACCTCGCCACTCGGGAGTTGCACGACTGCAGCGTCCCGGTCGTGGGTGATCAGGTCCGCGCTGACACCGGAAGCGCGTGCGAACTTGCCACCGTCGCCGGGGCTGGACTCGACGTTACAGACCGGGACCCCCTCCGGGATCTCCGCGAGCGGGAGCGTGTTACCCGGTTTGATCTCCGCGGAGATGCCGACCTGGATCTCCTCGCCGGTCGCGATGCCTTCGGGTGCGAGGATCAGGCGTCGGTCGCCGTCCTCGAACTCGATTGCAGCGACGGGCGCCGAACGGGCGGGGTCGTGTTCGATGTCGACGACCGTGCCGCGAACGACGTCGTCGTCTTCCTCTCGCTTGTGGTCGAGTTTCGCCTTGTAACGGTGGGACGGTGCACGGAACGTGGGGGTACCGCGTCCACGTCGTTGTCCGAGAATGCGTCGTCCCATTCTCAGAACACCCCGATTCGCGAGGCGACCTCTTGGGCGTCGTCGTCTTCTCCCAGCGTGACGGTCGCTTTCTTCTTCCCTTTCATCGTTACCTGTGTGTTTACCTTCTCGACTGTAACGTCGAAACGCGACTCGACTTCCTCGCTGATCTCGGGTTTGGTCGCGTCGACGTCGACGACGAACTGGAGTTTGTTCTCGAAGTCCATGTCGTCCATCGCCTTCTCGGTCACGAGCGGGTGATCGATGATCGTACTCATCTGTCAGCCACCTCCTCGAGTGCGCTCTCGGTCCAGACGGTGAGTCGGCCCGGCTGTGTGCCCGGCGCGAGATCCTCGGCGTTCACCTCTCGGGCGGTCGTCACGTCCGCACCCGCGAGATTGCGGGCGCCACGCGAGGGACCTGCCTCACTCGAGGTGACAAAGAGGATCGACGTCGGGGTCTTGTATTTGCGACCACGGGTCGTCCCGCGGCCAGCACGGACGCTCCGACCCTCGTCGGCGCGTTCGATGTCGGCCTCGAGGCCGACCGCTTCGAGGAACTCGAGGACCTCCTTGGTCTTCTCGAGAGCTTCGAACTCGTCGGAGACGACGAGCGGGAGCTCCGTGTCCTCGTCGAACTCGTGGCCACGGTCGGCGACGAGTTCGGCGTCGGTCGTCGCAGCGATGGCGCTGCGGACGGCCAGTTTCCGTTCTTTGTCGTTTAGCGATTCGGACCTGTCTTTCTCGGCTTTCGGCGGGTGGGCCTTGCGTCCTTTGACGGTCTGGGGAACGCGTCGACCGCGCCCGTTCTGTCGTGGGACGTGAGCCTGCCCGCGACCGCTGCCGAACGACTCCGCCGGCGTTCGCATTCCCGCGAACTCGTCGGCGCCGTAGTCCTGTTTCCGGTTTGCCTGGGCGACGCGGACGGCACGGGCGATGAGGTCCGGGCGGTAGTCGGTCTCGAAGACCGCCGGGAGCTCTAGGTCCCCTGCGTCTGCGCCCTCCAGGTCACGTACTGTAGCCTGCATGGGTTATCCCTGGTTGGATGCGGTGGAGACGTACCGAACCTCGGGATCGAGGCGCGGGGAGTCTCCGGGTCGGATCGCCGGGCGGAAGCGTACGAGACGCTTGCCTGGCCCGGGGAGCGAGCCCTTGACCAACGCGTGTGGCCCGTCGACTTCGCCGTAGTTGACGAAGCCGCCGTCGACCGTCGCGTCGGCCCCGTCGCCAACGGCGACGAGGCGCTTGTTCAGTTCCGTCCGCTGGTGGTAGCCGGTCTGCCCCTGCTGGGGGACCGTCGACCGGACGCGGGAGGGGTTCCATGGGCCGAGGTTACCGATGCGGCGGCGCCAGCCTTGTCGGGCGTGTTTGCCCTTACGCTTCTGGACGCCCCATCGCTTGACGGGTCCCTGGGTCCCTTTCCCTTTCGTGACGCCGCTCGCGTCGAGGTACTCCCCGGCGCGGAAGACGTCGTTCATTTCGTGTACGCCGCCCTCTGCGAGGAGCTCGAGGCCGAAGTCGACGCGCTCTTCGATAGAGCCGCCACCGACGCGAGTTTCCATCACGTCGGGTTTCTTCTTCGGCATCGACGGGACCTCGCCGGGGACGGTGTGGGTGATGACCCGCACGTCCGCGACGCGGCCGTCCTCGAGATAGCCCCGAAGCTCGTCTTCGGCGGCCTCGGCGTCGTAGTCCTCACCGGGGAGATCGAGGACGCGGTCGAGTTCGTCGACGAACTCGGTG
Organism: Natrialbaceae archaeon Tc-Br11_E2g1; assembly: GCA_001564255.1. Lineage (GTDB taxonomy): Archaea > Halobacteriota > Halobacteria > Halobacteriales > Natrialbaceae > Tc-Br11-E2g1. The sequence goes on along the minus strand of LKNC01000202.1, from coordinate 131 downwards.
GTCCAGACCTCGGTGAGTGGTTTCTGTCCATACGGTGTGTCTTCGTACGCACGCAGGGAAACGGCGCGCATCGGCGGCGTCTCCACGATAGTGACGGGGACGGTCTGTTCCATCCCTTCTGTCGGCGAGTT
>LKNC01000201.1 GCA_001564255.1 Natrialbaceae archaeon Tc-Br11_E2g1 | reverse complement strand
TCGTCCTCGCCGTCCTCGTCGCCGTTTTCGTCCTCGCCGTCCTCGTCGCCGTTTTCGTCCTCGCTTCCGGTACAACCGGCGATGGTGGCGGTCAATCCGGCGACAACCAGGAACCGTCGACGTTTCAGGCGTGACAGACGTGTCATGTCCAGACGGTCACCGACCGACCTAATACTGGTTGTGAGGAACGTCACCGAGCGCAACCGGTCGTCACTATTATCATCCGGGTGTATACACTTATCCCCCCGGCAGTGATAGTTCGCACCATGACGAAACACGTCCTCGTGCCAGTCGACGACTCCGACCGGGCGAGTCAGGCACTCGAGTTCGTCCTCGAGGAGTACCCCGACGCGACGATCACCGCCTTACACGTCATCGATCCCGCGGACTTCTACGCGGCGACCGGCATCGAGGGCGGTGCGATGGCCAACTACGACCGCATCAAGGAAAACCACGAACGACGTGCCGAACAGGTCCTCGAGAGCGCCCGCGACCACGCCGAGGAGGCGGGCGTCGAGATCGAGACCGACCACGTCCTCGGGGGCGTCTCGCGGACGATAATCGAGTACATCGACGAACACGACGTAGACCACGTCGTCATCGGGAGCCACGGCCGGACGGGTGCACGACGGATCTTGCTCGGAAGCGTCGCCGAAAAGGTCGCCCGCCGCTCGCCGGTGCCGGTGACGATCGTCCGGTAACGATCTATACTGATGGCTGTGGCTGATTGCCGACGCAACCGCAGGACGTTCGGCGGTTGCGGGTAAAGACTCACAGCCGTCGATATTACTGTGGGTCGCGCTCGAGGCGCACCCGTCCACCGTCGGCCTCGAGGGTAAAGCCGGCCCCCTCGAGAAACTCCCTCGAGCGGTCGCCACCGTGGAGTGTGACCTCGACTAAGTCGGCGGGTTCGTCGACGTCGGTCGAGAGCCGAAAGGAGTCGACCGTCTCGAGGTCGGCCCCGACCTCGCGGGCCACCCGCCGATGGTCGAGATAGGAGGCACCGTGATAGTCGACCCGGAACTCGGGGTGACGGGAAACGAGCGCGTTCGTCCCGCCGCCCCGGCCCGGAACGAGGACGACGTCGGCTTCCGTCGAGAACAGGGCCTCGAGTGACTCCGGCGTCGTGAGTGGAAGGTCGGCCATCACGACCGCGACGGGGCCGGCCCGCGAGGCGAGGACGGCGTTGACGGCGGTCGAAAGCGGCCGGTCGTCGACGAGGACGGGGACGTCGACGTCGACCTCGTCGGTCGCGAGCACCGTCGGCTCCCGGCCGGTTCCACGGACGGCCGCGAGGACGTCCTCGAGCATCGCCCGTGCGAACACGTCCCGTTCGCGGGGGCCGAGGGCGGGGATGAGACGCGTTTTCGGGGTGTCGGCGGCGAACGGGACGACGACGTGCATTCAGAGGGGGTACTGGCAGAGTGGCAAAAAACGCGTCGAAGGGAGTCGCTGGCGACTCGAACCCGGTCAGAAAAGCGGCTCGAGTTCGTCCTCGTCGTCCTCGACGAGGGTCTCTAGGTTCTCCTCGCTTTCCTGCTGGATGTCGTCGATGTTCTCCTGGGCTTCGATCGCGACCTGCTGGAGGCGTTTGATCCGCGGGACGTTGGTCACACCCGAGAGCAAGACGGCGGCGGAGACTTCGGGGACGCCCCGTGGGTAGTCACCGCCCCGGACCTCCATGCTCCCGGTTTCCTCCTCGAGCCACTTGCGCCCGCGTTCGATGCCTTTCCGGTTCAAGTACTCGCTGGGGCCGGCGAGCACGAGTAAGGCGCGTTCGGTCCCCTCGATCTCACAGGGCAAGGTGAGCCGTCCGAGTGCGGCCTTGCGCACGAGACTCGTGATGCGGTTCGTTGTGTTTGCGGCGTCCAGGTCGGAGCCACTCGTCCCGCCGTTGCCGGTAAACCGCGAGAGCAGGCCGCCCCCGCTGGTTCCGGCGTTCATCTCGACTTCCTCGCTCGCGTAGCCGACCGTCGAGACGCCGCCGCCCGAGAGGGTGTTGATGATCTCCGAGGAGTCGACGACGCTCTCGGCGACTTCCTGTCCGTCGCCGACCTCGCCGGCACCGAAGAGGACACCGAAGCGACGGACGATCTCCTCGTTTATCTGGTCGTAGCCGCCTTCTACTGACTCGCCGGCGCTTCGCCAGGAGTCGTTGTCGAAGACGAGCAGGTTGTCCACCTCACGGACGAACGTCTGGAACGAGCGGGCGGCGTTTAAGGTGTAGATCCCACCCTCGTCCGTTCCGGGGAGGACGCCCATACCGTAGACGGGGATCGTGTAGATCCGCTTGAGGTGTTTCGCGAGGACCGGGGCACCACCCGAACCGGTCCCGCCGCCCATCCCGGCGATGATCAAGAACGCGTCGACCTCGTGGGTCGGGATCTTGTCGATCGCGTTTTGGATCTCGTCTATGTCTTCCTCGGCGATCTCCGCGCCGAGTTCGTTGTCCGCTCCGACACCGTGGCCTTTCACGCGGGCCTGTCCGATGAGGACGCGGTTCTCCTGGGGGATCCGGTCGAGTCCCATGAGGTCCGCTTTCGCACTGTTTACAGCGACCGTCGCACGGACGATATCGCTGCCAGTGTTCTCGTCGTATTCGAGGAATCGATCGACGATTTTCCCACCGGCCTGTCCGAATCCGATCATCGCCAGCTTCATTCTTTATCAGGGGGCTCCGTTGCTCTGAAACCAGAGCGATAAGGGACATAAACCTTGTGATGGATTGAATATCGGGCTAAACGGGCGATCGCCGGGAACCGCGATCGTCATCCCGTCGCCGGAGTCGACGGCGGTCTCCGCTCGAGACCGAGATACTCCCCCAACGTCGTCAGTTCGTCGACGGCGTAGCCGAAGGCGGCCACGTCGTTGTCACCCACGGTGTTTTCGATCTCGAGCGAGCGGGCCTGGTCCGGCCCGAAGGGAATAAAGGGCACGGGGCCGGCGACGGTCAGACCGAGTTTGGCCATCGGGGTCGGCACCGGCAGGATCGTCACGGATCGCCCCTCGGCCGCGTAGGCCAGTTCCGTCACCTCCGCGAGGGTGAGCACTTCGGGGCCGCCCACCTCGTAAACTTCGCCGACGTGAGTCTCCCCCTCGAGGGCGTCAGCGAGCATCGGGACCAGGTCCCCGACGTAAACGGGCTGGAACGGCGTCTTCCCGCCTCCGGGCAGCCCCGTCACGTACGGCGTGGTCAACTTCTTCGTGAAGGGGACGAACTCCCCACCCTCGCCGAAGACGACGGACGGACGGAAGACGGTCCACTCGAGGTCCGACCCACGGACGACCTCCTCGGCTTTCCCCTTCGCCCGGAGGTAGGCCGTCCCGGCGTGTGGGTCGGCATCCAGAGCGCTCATCTGGACGAACCGTTCGACTTCACCGGCCTCGGCGGCCTCGACCAGGTTCGCCGTTCCCTCGAGGTGGACGCTCTGGTGGCTCGTCCCGCTCTGTGGCTCGAAAAGCGGCGAGAGGGCCACGAGGTTGACGACGGCGTCGTGGCCGGCGACCGTCTCGGCGATCGAGTCGTAGGCCCCGACGTCGCCCATCGCGGCCTCGACACCCTCGGGGAGGTCCGACCCGGCAGGGTCGCGTGCGAGGGCGGTCACCTCGTGACCGCGTTCGGCGAGTTCGCCACAGAGGTTGTGCCCGATGAAGCCGGTTCCGCCAGCGACGAGTACCTTCATACGCTGCATATGTGTCCCGGGCGGTAAATAGTTCCGCGGCTACGTTGTAAGGAAACGCTGTAATAGCCGCCGCCGTGAGGTTCGACCATGCTCGTCACGCTCGAGGGGATCGACGGCGGTGGCAAGACGACGGTCCGGGAGGGGCTCGAGGAACGGTATCCCGACGCGACGTTCACCCGCGAACCGACGAACTCCTGGTACGGCGACGCCGTCTATCGGTCGATCGGCGACGACGACGCCGACCCGCTGGCCGAACTGTTCCTCTACACCGCAGATCACGCCGACCACCTCTCGCGGGTGGTCGAACCCGCCCTCGAGGCCGGCGAACTCGTGATCTCCGATCGCTACGCCGACTCCAGATACGCCTACCAGGGGGCGACCCTCGAGGGTGTCCTCGAGGAGCCGATGGCCTACGTCCGGGAGGTCCACCGTCCGTTCACCATCGAGCCGGATCTCACCTTGTACTTCGATCTGGACCCCGAGACGGCCGCCGAACGCGCCGGCGCGACGAACAAGTTCGAACACGCCGACTACCTCGAGTCCGTCCGGGACAACTACGAGCGACTGCTCGAGGACGACCCAGAGCGGTTCGTCCGGATCGACGCGACCCAGTCGCCGGAGGCGGTCCTCGAGCGTGTCAGAGGGGAACTCGAGTCGTTTCTCGCCTCGCGATGAGAACGTGTGGTCGGGCGATGGGAACTGACCGCCGTGGAAAAAAGCGACGACGGTCGGGGGCAGAAGACAGAGCGGGCGAACTGCTCGCTTCGCTCGCGGGTTCTACCGGCGTCGACCGTCGGGTGGCCGCTTTCTACAGGTGTGGGTTGGGGCTCTAGACGGGTTCGAGACACGACGAGATAAATCATCAGCTACTTCGTAGGTAAGTCCAACTCTCCAGGTATGTGCGATTTGAAACACTCTCCGACGATAGAGAACGTCGTCGCTTCGACCGGGGTCGATCAAGAACTCGACCTCGAGTCGGTCGCCGAAGACCTCGAGCGGACGGAGTACGACCGGGAGAAGTTCCCCGGGGCGGTGTATCGGACACGGGACCCGAGATCCGCCTCGTTGATCTTCCGGACGGGCAAGATCGTCTGTACGGGCACGAAAAGTACCGACGACGTCTACGAGAGTCTCGATATCGTGTTCGATGAACTCCGTGGGCTGGGTATCGACGTTCCGTCCAGTCCTGAGATCGTCATCCAGAATATCGTTTCGACCGGCGATCTGGACTGTCCGGTCAATCTGCACGCCACCGCCATCGGCTTCGGGCTCGAAAACATCGAATACGAACCCGAACAGTTCCCGGGTCTCGTCTATCGGCTGGACGACCCCGACGTGGTTACCCTCATCTTCGGTAGCGGCAAAGTCGTCGTCACTGGGGCAAAACGACCGACGGAAGCCAGCCGCGCACTCGAGGCGATCTCCTCACGCCTCCGTGGACTCGGTCAATTGGCCTGACCGGCCCTGATCTACTGGTCGGTGTCGTGGCCGTTCTGCTAGAAACCCGGAGTTATCGATCGGGAGGAGTACGACTCGAGCACGCGACGGGCCCTACTCGAGTGGCGTCCGGACGTTTCGCATGTT
>LKNC01000008.1 GCA_001564255.1 Natrialbaceae archaeon Tc-Br11_E2g1 | reverse complement strand
TTTGCAGCGGGAAGACGCCGACGAAGGTGGGGGCGACCTCGGGATCGAGTGTGAGGTAGGTCCGTTCCTCGCCGTCGACCTCGTCCTCGCGGTAGGCGTGATCGAGGACGGTGTAGACGAGTCGGTCGACGCCGAAGGAGGGTTCGACGACCTCCGGGGTGATGTGTTCGCCCGCGATGGTTTCCTCGTCGACGGAGAAGCCACATTTCTCGACGGGGATCTCGTGGGTCTCCCCCTCGAGGTCAACTTCCACGGCCTCGCCGTCGAACGCCGCCCGGTCGCGTTCGGCCAGCGCCTCGAGTTCCGCGACGACGGCCCCGGCGTCGCCGCCGAATTCGGGGCCGAGGTAGCTCATGTCGGGGTCGACCGTGGCACGTTCGACCGTCTTGGGTTCGTCGTACTGTCTGAACACGGTAAAGCGCTCGCCGGAGTGGTCGCCGTGGTTCGAGAGGTCGTAGTCCCCACGGTGGGCGAAGCCGGCCATCTCGATCCAATTTCCGTCGATCTCGCTTTCCGCGTCCCAGCAGTCGGCCGCGTAGTGGGCGCGCTCGCCAGCGAGGTGCTGGCGGAACCGGAACCGATCCATGTCGACGCCGACGGCCTCGTACCACTCCCGGGAGATTCCGAGGAAGTACGCGATCCAGGCGTCGGCGATCGTCCCCGCCTCGAGGGCCTCGCCGATCGTCGTCTCGACTTCCCCGCCGTCCTCGGCGTTCTGTTCTGTGGCCGGATAGAGGGTCACGGGGACGTCCGCGACTGCCCCGAGGTCCGGCTCGTCCCCCTCGGGGTCGATAAAGAGCTCGAGTTCGGCCTGGGTGAACTCCCGGGTCCGGATAATCGAGCGACGCGGGCTGATCTCGTTGCGGTAGGCCCGGCCGATCTGGGTGACGCCAAAGGGCAGCTGATTGCGGGCGTACTCTTTGAGCCGCGGAAACTCGACGAAGATGCCCTGTGCGGTTTCGGGGCGCATGTAGCCGGGCTGGGCGTCGCCGGGGCCGATGTTCGTATCGAACATCAGGTTGAAGTTCTCGACGGCGACGCCGGCCAGGCCGGCCCCGCATTCGGGACAGGCGAGTTCGTACTCGGCGACGATCCCCTCGACCTCGGGGATCGGGAGACTTTCGGCGTCCTCGTAGTCGGTGTTGTCCTCGACTAGGTGATCAGCCCGGCTGCTTGCCCCACACTCGGGACACTCGATCAGCATGTCGTCGAAGCCGTCGAGGTGGCCCGACGCCTCGAAGACGGGTTCGGGCATGATCGTCGGCGCGTCGATCTCCATGTGGCCCTCGCCGACGGCGTAGCGTTCCCGCCAGGCGTCCTCGAGGTTGCGCTTCAACGACGCCCCCTGCGGACCGAACGTGTAGAAGCCACCGACGCCGCCGTAGGCTCCCGACGACTGGGAGAAATAGCCACGTCGTTTGGCGAGTTCGACCAGCCTCTCGCTCGTGGACTCGCCGCTCATGATCGGGTACGCTCCGGGTTCGCTCGATTCGTTCGATAGGCGCTCGACCGCGTCGGCGCGTGGACGGTCGGCCTACGTGACTCCTGTGCGTTCATACTCAGCCCTAACGTGAAACGCCGTATAAAAGTCACTTTCGTCGCGTGGGGGAGACGCGCCCTCGGTAGCGGACTCGACTACGTGTCCCCGTCCCGTGACGCCGATGTAACGTGGTTACACCGGTGTTCGTTCAAGATATATACGGACGGAAAGATAAGTGTGAGTGAAGATGACAACCGAAGACACTACCACGGTGATCGTCGTCGGCGGCGGTCCCGCGGGACTGAGCGCGGCACTGTTTACCGAAAAGAACGGCCTCGAGACGGCGCTCTTTGACACCGACGGGACGTGGCTTCACAAGGCCCACCTGTTCAACTACCTCGGTATCGGCTCGGTCGGCGGCAGCGAGTTCGTGGAAACCGCTCGCGGGCAAGTCGACAGGTACGGCGTCGACCGCCACCAGGGAGAGGCCGTGACGGCCGTCTCCGAGACCGACGACGGGTTCGACGTCGAGACCGACGAGGGAACCTACGACGCCGAGTACGTCGTCCTCGCAACGGGCGCGAACCGCGACCTCGCCGAGGAACTGGGCTGTGAACTGACCGACGAGGGGGTCGTCGACGTCGGCCTCGAGATGGAGACGAGCGTCGAGGACGCCTACGCGACGGGTGCGATGGTTCGGCCGAACGAGTGGGAGGCGGCGATTTCGGTCGGCGACGGCGCGGCCGCAGCGCTCGACATCCTCTCGAAAGAACGTGGCGAGCGCTACCACGACTTCGACGTTCCGGCCGACGCCGACGGCGTCTTCGGCGCGTTGATCGACGACGGGGAGTAACGGTCTCGAAACCGAGCCGAAAACGCTACTCCGCGAGTGCCGCGATCACGTCGACGTCGCGGACGACCCCGACGAGCTGGTCGCCCGTGACCATCGGGATCTGTTCGATCTCGTGGGTAATCATCAGCTGTGCGGCCTCTCGGGCGGATTTGCGTGCCGAGACGGTGACGACGTCGTCGGTCATGTACTCGGCGACCTCACCGTCCGGAAGTTCGATGTCCCGGGTCGGCAGGTAACGGCTCCCGACGCCTTTGATCCCCTCCCAGGCCCATTCGGAGTCCTGGTCGGCAAAGGAGTTGCCCGTCTCCTCTTCGCCCTCGACGATCTTCGCGACGTCGATAATGTCCACTTCCGTGAGGATCCCCGACATTCGGCCATCGTCGTCGAGTGCCACGGTGTACGGGACGTTCGCGTAGGAGAGTCCACGCTCTGCGACCGACAGCGGCGCACCCTCGTAAGTCGTGTTCACGTCCGGGCTCGCGTAGTCGCCGACGAACTCGTCGGTCTCGGCGTCCCCGTTCGCGATCGCGTGAACGACGTCGGTGACGGTGACGATCCCCTCGAACTCCCCGTCGACGACGGGAACCCGGCGGGCACCGTCCGCGAGCATCAACTCCGCGGCGTCGGCGATCGTCGCCCCGGCGTCGATCGTCGGGACCTCCTCCATGAGCATGACGAGCTGGTCTTCGTCGGGCTGTTCTATCAGCGTCTCCCGGGAGATCAGCCCCCGGTACTCCGGGCCGTTGTCGGTCGGTTTGACGACCGGAACGGAGGAGAACGATCGCTCCTGGAGGTACTCCAGGACGTCGCTTCTGGTCCCTGGTAACTCGGCGGTAACCACCTCGGAACGGGGTGTCATCGCGTCGGCAACGTTCATGTCGCTTTCGTACGGCCAAACCGGGTATAAAGCCAGTGTTTCGGGAATACGTTATCGGCCTTCCCCGTCCGGTGTCACTCCGTTCCGACGGGCTTATATACGGCAGAATGTGAAATACACTCATGGTAGTAGATCACACCCAACGTGGTGGCGCGACCGACGACACGATCGTCAGTTCGATCGACTCCGCTGGCTCGAGTGAGACGTACGTCATCGCCGACATCTCCGCCGACGGCGCGTGGCTCTCGATGCACGCCGAGGACGCCCCGACGCTCCCCGCCTGGCGGTGACGACGCTTTTTGCTACCAGTGTTGTCTCGAGGCCGACCTCCTCGAACCCGACCGGGAAACCGCGCCTCGAGTGGCCACGAGCGGCTCAGACCAGTCCCGAAATGAACGCAAGCCCCATCCCGACGAGGACGACGGCCGTGATCGTCGGCAGGTAGGGGGTGTATCGCTCGACGGTCTCGCGGTGGTGTTCGTAGCCGGCGACCAACAGCAGCGTCGGGACCAAGATCGCGACGATGACGGCGACCGAGTAGACGAGCATGAGCTCGAGACAGAACTCGGTCCCGACACAGATCGCCAGGATCTGGATCGGTTCCTCGTGGGCAAACCCGAGCAGGAGGGCGGTCGTCCCGAGGGCGAACAGGCCACGTTCCGCGTGTTCTTCCTCGAGGTGCCGGTGGCCACCGCCCGGGAGGACGCCCCTGAGCCGGGCGAGGAGGCCGCTGTCGTCGTCTTCGTGTGCGTGTCCGTGGTAGCTGTGATCGTCGTGGTGATCGTGTGAGTGTCCACCGTCGGTGTGGTGGTCGTCGTGATCGTGTAACCCCCCGTGGTCGCCGTGGTGGTACTCGTAGATCCCCAGCGCGATCAGCATGGTGCCTGCGACGTAGCGCAGCCACGGCCCCTCCGCGAACGCGGCGAAGCCGCTGACCCAGTAGTACGCGAGGACGAGCGCGACGCTACTGACGAGGTGTCCGACCCCGAGTATCAGCCCGGCGACGGCCCCGTGGAGCCAGCGACGCTTCCGTCGCAGTGCGTACATCGCCGCGATCGGCCAGCCGTGGTCCGGCAGGACGCCGTGGACGAGGCCGATCACGATCACGCCGGCGACGACGCCCGGTTCCATGTCCGGACGGTCGTGGCGGCCGACTTTACCGGTTGTTATGGGTGAGCCGCGTCCGGCGTAATACGGCTGTTAATCGTTGCTACCGATCGGCCTCGAGATGCTAGTACCTGCCGGACACCGACGGCCTTCACCCTCGAGGCGGACGAACGTCCAGATTTCCCCGAATCTCGGCCCCTCTCCGTGTTATTGTTCCGGAAAAACCCTCACGAATAGACGCTCGTCGTGGTGTCGGAACTACCCGTATGAATATTGCTCGATGAGTGCGTTATCTATGCTCACGCGCCCTCCCTGAGAGACGATGACGGTCGACCTCCCCTCGACGTGGTACTGTGATCGAACCGACGCGTACCGACCGACGTCCGACGGACCCGAACGGCGGTTCGCGAGGTACGTCCACGAGTCGGGGGACGTCTCCCTCCGGGTCGCGCCGGCGACCCTCGAGGGAACCGAGCGTCCGGCCTACGAGCTGTCGGCGACGATCTATCCGGGACTGGAACTCGAAGAGCGGACGGTCGTCAGGACCGTCACGACGTACGACAGCTGTACGGCTCTCGCCTGTGAGCTCATGTCGCTTTTCGACGGCCGCTACGAGACGCCGGCAGCGGCCGAGGACGCCCTCGAGTACGCGATAGAGCACGTCCAGCCCTCGAGCGCCCACGACGCGGTGGTCGTGGCGAGGTAGGATCGCTCACTCCGTACCGACCCACTTCAGGACCAGCAGGGTCCCCTCGAAAAGCAGGATCATCACGAGCGCGACGATGATCGGGGCCATCATCGTCGGATCCACGGTGAACATGAAAGAGAGCCCGAAGAAGGCCGCCCAGAAGTACAGTCGCTTCTCCGTGAGCCAGCGCCGTGTCGTCACGCCCATCATGATCGCGAGCATGATGAAAAGCGGGATCTGGAAGACGATCGCCAGAAAGCCGGTCAGCGTGATGATCAAGTTGAACGTCTCACCGAGCGCGTAGGCGATGTCCGCGCTGCCCTCGGCGTAGAAGGTGAAGTACTCGAAGAGGATCGGCAGGACGACGAAAAACGAGAACAACATCCCGACGCCCGCGAGCACGACGCTCGTCGGAACGGCCGCGAGGTAGTACTTGCGCTCGTTTGGGTACAGCCCCGGACGCATGAACAGGTAACACTGGTAGACAAAGGCGGGTAAGGCGACCATGATCCCGAGTAACGCGGCGACTTTGATCCGGGTCAGCCACAACTCGAGTGGGTGGTAGACGTGGGGCGGTGGCACGTCGTCGGCGGACGCCGGGAAGACCTCGAACCAGATGAACTCGAGCGCCTCGGAGGCCCACAACAGCCCGATCGCGGTCGCGGCCGCACCGAAGAGTAAGACGACCGCGAGCCGGAGGATCATCTCTTCGATGTGATCGGCCAGTGGCATCTCCTCGTCGTCCGGCGGGGCCTCGATCCCGCCGATGTCGTCGTCCGGGTCGGGGTAGGAGGGCTCCTCGCGCTCTCGTTCCGGGACGTCGTCGACGACGCCTTCGCCGTCGGTCTTTGCCTCGCGTCGTTTTCCGTTCTCGTCGTCCGTGGCTTCGGGCTCCGGGTCGTCGTCGTTTTCAGCCCCGTCGTCCGTCTCGCTCCCGGCTGTCTCGTCGTTCCCTTCTGGCTCGGCGTCGTCTCCCGATTCGGCATCCACGTCTTCGGGGCCTGCGTCGTCGTCCGATCCCACGCCTTCGTCGGTTGTCCCCTCACTCTCGGCTTCGAACTCCTCGGAGACCGTCACGTCGAGGCCGCCGGAGACCGAACTCGTCTCGCTTTCTCCGTCCGTCGAACCGGTGTCCGTCGACTCCGTAGCGTCGGCTGACGCGTCTCGGGTTCGTTCCCCACCTTCGGGAGAGTCGACCCCCTCTTCGTCCGGTTCGTCCGCCATCTATCGAGAGATAGATAGGCCGCCGGTTATAGGCCTTTTTCTTACGGTCACGCCTGGAGAGACTCCCGCTCGGACGGCTGTCGACGCCGGCTGACGTCCCCGGACAGGGGTGTGGTACTCGAAAGGTTGATAACTGGATGTAAGCTACCCACCGACAGCCAATGAGCTCTGCCGTCGACGAGGACACCGCCCGGGCGATCAACAGCGGCCGGGAAACGATCGGGACGCTCCTCTCGAGTGCCCAGACGCACCTCCAGAAGGTGTTTATCGTCTTCGTCCTCGGCTTCATCGGCTCCTTTTACGCCCTGCGGGTGTTCATCTGGGACTTCCTCGAGGCGACGGCGAAAGCGGAGATGAGCCAGATCGTCGCCGACCAGACCGATCTCATTACCCGGACCCCCTTCGAGGTGATCCTCCTGCAGGCGAAGATCGGGCTGTTCGTCGGTGTTCTCGTCGCGATCCCCGCCTTGCTCTATCTCTCCCGGGACGCCTTGCGCCGCCGTGGCGTCGAGAGCGTCGTTCCGATCTCGAAACGATACATGATCGGGTTCGGCGTCGCCTCCTTCCTGCTCTTCTGGGCCGGCATCGCCTACGCATACGCGATCTTTTTCCCCTTCGCCTTCGACTTCCTCGCGTTCAACGCGGTCCAGACGGGCGTCAAACCCAGCTTCGGGATCACCGAGTTCACCGAGTTCATCGCCTTGCTCACCCTCTCCTTTGGGCTCGCAGCCCAGTTGCCCCTCTTTATGAGCGTCCTCTCGTACACCGAGATGGTTCCCTACGAGACGTTCCGGGATAAGTGGCGTCACGCGATCGTGGCGATCACCGTCTTCGGCGCGCTTTTCTCCCCACCCGACCCGTTCACACTGGTCATGTGGGCGTTGCCACTCGTCGCCCTCTACGTCTTCAGCCTCGGTCTCTCGAAGCTCATCACCAACATCCGCCGGAAGGGTGCCGTCGAATCCGCCGGCTCCGGTGTGAGCCACCTGAAATATCGCGTCCTCCAGTTTTTCGGCGCGATCGCCGCCGTCTTCGTCGCCACCGCCGCGTTCGTGGCTCTCGAGGGCTTTGGCTGGCTCGAGTCGACCGTCTACCCCGCTCTCCCGGAGTCCCTCCAGCCCGACGGGGAGACGACTCTCGAGGCCCTTTCGGCCGAGTACGGCCTCCTGGGTGACCTGGCTGCGGCCCTGACCGTCGCCCTCGGCGTCGGCTTGCTGGTCCTGTTCGTCTACACGATCAGGGTCCTCCAGAACCCCGTCTACCCCCGTGAGGAACTGCTCCGGGCGGCCGATCCCGAAGACATCGACCTCGAGGTCTTAGCGGCCGACGCGATCGAGAAGGTCCCAACCGCCGTGTTCCTCGAGATGGACGAAGAGGAGGCGTTAGATCACGCCCGGAAGGCGATGCTCGAGGAAGACCGGGAGAAAGCCCAGGCGATCCTCGACCGCTTTGACGGACTGCAAGAACAGCGAGAGGCCGGCGAGGCTCCCGGCGGGGCGGGTGAGAGCGAACGCGCGAGCGCCGCCGACGCGAGCGACGAGGAAGGCGAGAGCGTCGTCAAGAGCACCGCAGCGGGGATCCTCGATCCGTTCACCGAAGAGGAGACCACAGAGGACGACATCGGCGGTTACGCCTACGACTTCGCCTTTATCCTCAACAGCCTCACCTCGAAGCTGTTCCGGATCGTCGGCGTGTTCATGCTCGTCCTGGGTGGCTCCTTTTTCTGGCTCTACCAGGGCGGCCTTCGTAACGTCCTCGAGTTGTTCCTAGCGCGGGTTCCCGAGGAGGTCCTCCACGAGGTCGCCGTCAGAAACGACGTCGACCCGGCGGGAATGACCCTCTCGGAACTGATCGACCAGATGGACATCGTCATCGCACTCCATCCCGTCGAGGTGTTGATCTTCAACGTAAAAGTGAGCACCCTCGCTGCGGTCGTCGCGATCCTCCCCATGGTGTTGTACTACGCCTGGCCCGCCGCCAAAGAACGCGGACTGGTCTACGGCGACAGACGAGTGTTCGTCGTCTGGGGTGGGACTCTGTTGCTCGGATTCGTCGGCGGCACCTACCTCGGCTTTTTCTGGATCGCCCCCGCGGTCATCTCCTATCTCGTCGCCGACGCGATCAACAACGGGATGGTCGTCTCCTTCCGGATCAGGAGTTTCTTCTGGCTCGTGATCTTCACCACCGTCGGCATCGGCTTCCTCTTTAACATGGTCGTCACGATGGCGCTTTTCCACGTCGGCAACATCGTCTCCTACCGGACGATGTTGCGTGGCTGGCGGCCGATGGTCGTCGCCGTCTTCACCGTCGCGGCGTTCGTCAGCCCGAAAGGCATCCTCACGATGCTCGCGCTCGCGACGCCCGTCGCGCTCACCTACGTCCTCGGACTGGCCGTCCTCTACGTGCTCACCGGCGGCGGGCGCTTTTTCGGCGGCGGTGGCGGTGGGGACGACGACCAACCCCGTGCCTCCGAACCCGAAGGCGGGCTGACCGTCGACTGATCACTCCTCGCCTTCGAGACCGGGGACGACCCCACCCAGCGAGACGTCCTCGAGAGCCGCACAGACTTCGTGGGGTCCCTCCGAGTTCTCGACGCATTCGTGAATCCGGTGCATACACTCGAGGAGTCCCTCGAGGGCGGCCCCACGCGTCGCGACCTGGCCGATCGAGGTACACGCCGACTGCTCGCCGACGGCATAGCGAACCTGAAGCTCCCAGCACTGGCCGAGTCCGAGCCCGGGGTGGGTCCGGTCGGCCTCGGTCCGGTCGGCGACGACCTCGAGGTCCGCCCCGGGTCGCCGGTAGACGAAGCGTCCGTCCCCGACGTCGGCTGGCCCCCACCCGGGTGGGAGTTTCTCCCACGGGATCGGGGTTCTCTGTACGGACATAGCCATCCGGACTCCGCCGGCGGGAGTTCCCCTTTGGCTTGCGAGCGCATCCACCGTATATACCCCCCGATCTCTTCCGTACCCGATCGGCCGACTTTTATCGACGCCGGCCGATCTGTCGTGTATGGCCGAGTTCGACCCCGAAAAGTTCGAGGACAAGTACGCAAACTACTTCCCCGAACTCCAGCAGGCGTACAAGAACGCGTTCAACCGCATGAACGACCGTTACGACTCGACGCTCGTCCACGCGATCGACCAGCAGGTCCTGAACGAGAGCGAACCGTTCTACGAACACGAAGACGGTTTCCGCGTCGAACTCCCCGCGGATCCCTACGAGCGACTCACCGGCGTCGCCGTTTCCGAGGGGGAGTTCGAAACCGTCCTCGAGGCACACGTCGCCGAGATCGAGACCGAACTCGAGCGCGTGTTCGGCCTCCAGTAGTTCGACGGGGGAGATGATAACACCGAGATAAAGACGTAAGAGTCCTACGGGTGCGGCCGCTACCGGCGGCCATGATCGCGATTTTCTCGGATACGCACAGTCCCCGTGGCCACGAACTCGAGGGCGAGGCCCTCGCCGCCGCCCGCGAGGCCGACGTCGTCGTTCACGCCGGTGACTTCACGAGCGTGGCGGCACTCGAGGCGTTCCAGGACGAGGTCGATACGCTGTTTGCGGTTCGTGGGAACGCGGACAGCGCGGCCGTCCGCGAACGGCTCCCGACCGAGCGCGTCGTCGAAGCCGAAGGCGTCCGGATCGCCCTCACGCACCGCCCCGAGGGCGGCGAAACCGGGCTGGCGATGCTCGGTCGGTCGAACGCCGCCGATCTCGTCGTCTTCGGACACACCCACCGGCCGACGGTCGTCGAGAACGGCGATCTGCACTTGCTCAATCCCGGCAGCCACGCCCAGCCACGCGGCCACCGGCCGGGGTTTGCCGTCCTCGAGCCGACGCCGGAGGGGGTTTCCGGACGGCTTCTCGAGCCCGACGGGACGCTCATCGAGGCCTTCGAGTTCGAACGGTAGGAGGGGGATCGGACGACGGCCGTCGGGGTGGGCTCGACTTTTGACACACACGGGCTCACAGGTCCACGACCGACGGTACGAGGACCACTGGCGGGTGCCCCGAGTGTCGTCGGAGGGCCAAAGCGTGGGGCACACTCGAGGCGACGTGTCCGGGGGGAAAGTAGTCAGCGCAAGGTGAAAGACCGGTTTTAGCTATCCCGATCCGGTCGCAGTCCGGAGTTCGCGCCTCGGAAACGTCGCCGTCCCCGGGCGTGACGTCCCGTCGAAACGGTTTTTACCTGCCGTCGAGTACCCCTCTCCCATGCTCGGATTCCTCCCCGACGATCCCGTCATCATCGCGATCGTCCTCATCCTGCTGTCGCTCGTTTTCTTCTCGTATCTCCTCTTGCGCCGGACCGTCCTCGAGTTCCGCGAGGGGATGGACGGCGGTCGCTAGAGGACGTCCTCGACCACCGCTACCGCCCGTTCGACGTCCGCCCGGCCGACGTCGCGGTGTGTACACAGCCTGATCGTCGTCGGCCCGAACCGCGTCGCGAGGACGCCGCCATCCGCGAGTTCCGCGAGTACGTCCCCGACCTCGAGACCCGTCCCCGCGACGTCGACGAGGACGATGTTCGTCTCGGGTTCCTGAACCGAGAGCCCCTCGAGGCCCTCGAGTCCCGCCGCGAGGGCACGGGCGTTCTCGTGGTCCGTTTCGAGGTCGGCGACGTTCTCGAGGGCCCGGAGGCCGGGGCCGGCGAGCACGCCGACCTGGCGCATGCCGCCGCCGAACAGTTTGCGAGTTCGGCGGGCCTCCTCGATGAACTCCTCGCTGCCGGCCAGCATCGAGCCGACGGGCGCGCCGAGCCCCTTCGAGAGACAGAACATCACGGAGTCGACGGGCTCGGTGATCGCCGTCACGGGAACGTCGAGCGCGACCGCGGCGTTGAACACGCGCGCGCCGTCGAGGTGGACCGGCACCTCGAGGTCCCGGGCCGCCGACGCGGCCGCCGCGATCCGCTCGGGTTCGATGGCGAGTCCGCCCCGGACGTTGTGGGTGTTCTCGAGACAGCACAATCCGGTCCCGGGTCGGTGCACTGACTCCTCGACGTACCCCGACGCGACGGCCGCGGGGGTCGGGACGCCGCGGGGGTCGGCCTCGAGCATCCGCACCTGCAGACTCGAGTGCTGGGCCAGCCCGCCGAGTTCGTACTTCACGACGTGGCTCTTTCGGTCGGCGAGTACCTCCTGGCCGCGGTCGGTGTGGACGCGGGCGGCGACCTGGTTGCCCATCGTTCCCGTCGGGACGTAGAGGGCGGCTTCTTTGCCGACCGTCTCGGCCGCGCGGGCCTCGAGGTCGGTGACCGTCGGGTCCTCACCGTAGACGTCGTCGCCCACCGCCGCGGTGGCGGCGGCCTCGCGCATCGTCTCGTCGGGTTTCGTGACGGTGTCCGAACGCAGATCGATCATGGGGTCGTCTACGTCCCCGGGAACGAAAAGGTCGGCCCGCTCGAGGGCGTCTCCATCACGAACCGTTTTTTCCCCCGCCACCCAACCGGTGGGCATGGACCCACGCATTCGTGAACACGCCGAGATCATCGCGACCCACTCCGTCGACTTACAGGAGGGGGACAACGTCGTCGTCGACGCTCACCCCGTCGCCGAGGACCTGGTCGTCGCCCTCCACGAGGTGATCGGCGACCGCGGCGCAAACCCGCTCACGACGAGCCAGCGCACCGGAAAGCGGGGGCTGCGGGCGTTCCTCCGTGCCGCCGACGGGGAGTTCGAGACGCCGAGCCACGAACTCGCGCTGATCGAGGAAACCGACGTCTACATCGCGATCCGGGCGAGCGACAACGTCACCCAGACCGCCGACGTCGACCCCGAAGTAAGCGCGGCCTACCAGCAGGCCCACCACCCGATCCTCGAGGAACGCCTCTCGAAACGCTGGTGTCTCACGCAGTTCCCCGCGCCGGCGAACGCCCAGCTCGCCGAGATGTCCACTGAGGGCTACGAGAACTTCGTCTGGGACGCCGTCAACAAAGAGTGGGACGCGCAACGGGAACTCCAGGCGAACATGGTCGAAATCTTAGACCCGGCCGAGGAGGTCCGGATCGTCAGCGGCGAGACGACCGACGTCACGATGAGCGTCGCCGGCAACCCGACGCTCAACGACTACGGCGAGCGCAACCTCCCCGGTGGCGAGGTCTTCACTGCCCCCGTCCCCGACAGCGTCGAGGGCGAGGTCCTGTTCGACATGCCACTCTACCACCAGGGCCGGGAGGTCACGGACGTCTCCCTCGAGTTCGAGGACGGCGAGGTGATAGCGCACTCGGCGGGGAAAAACGAGGAGGTCCTGACGGAGGTCCTCGATACGGACGAGGGTGCCCGCCGGCTGGGCGAACTCGGCATCGGGATGAACCGCGACATCGACCGGTTCACCTACAACATGCTCTTCGACGAGAAGATGGGCGACACCGTCCACATGGCCGTCGGCCGGGCCTACGACGACACCGTCGGCGAGGACAACGAACGGAACGACTCGGCGGTTCACGTCGACATGATTGTCGACATGAGCGAGGATTCGTTCATCGAAGTGGACGGTGAACGGGTCCAGGAAGACGGGACGTTTGTGTTTGAGGAAAGCGAGGACTGACCGAAGAGAAGTCCTCGAAAATGCGAACGGGGAGCGCAGCGACCCGTGAGCGGAAGAGCGAGAGCTGAGCGACAGCGAAGCTCTCGAGGCCGAGGCGGGTACCTTTATATCTCGTTTGTTCGAGGTCGGAGACATGACGACGGAACCACGGGCGGTGTCGATCCCGATGCTGAAAGGGGGGCTTGGCAAGTCGACGGTCGCGAACGCGCTCACCGACGCGCTCGCGAGACGGGGACGGGAGACGGTGTTGCTCGACCTCGATCCGGAGGGGCACCTCTCGACGGGGCTTGGCTTTCCCGACCGGGACGGCGACGGGCCGGACTACCGGGACGTGCTGTTCGAGGGGGCCGATCCCATAGAGCTCGTCTCCCAAACCGGCTTTGGCTTCGATCTGGTCCCGGCACGGAACCTAGAGGAGGTGAACAGACACCTGCGTCGCGAGGAGGTGCTCCGGAGTGACGAACAGCTCCGGACCCACTTCGTCGATCCACTCCTCGGCGAGACGTACGACTACGTCGTGATGGACCTGCCGGGCAGTCGGAACAAGCTCACGAACAACGCCTTGGTGGCCTCACGGAACGTCGTCCTCCCCGTCAGCCCCTCCGCGGAGGCGATCCACGGCGTCGAGCGGACGGTGGCGAAACTCATCGGCCCGCTCCGTCAGTACATGGACGTCGAGATTCTCGCCGTCGTCCCCAACGGCCTCCGGCGGCGCATCGACCAGGACACCGTCGACCGGGAACTCCTCGAGACGATCAACACGAGCGAGGCGTTCGCCGCCTCGTTGCTCGCCGGACGCGGGGCGGACCTCGAGGCCGGCACGCTCCCCGACGGCGAGTCCGTCTCCGCGGTTCTCGACGACCACGTCCCACCCTTTGCCCGGATCACGCCCGAAGAGTGGGACCGAATCGACACCGGCGAACGGGAGGCCCCGTCGGTTCCGATCCGCCACCGCTCCGCGTTCACCCGGGCCTATCGAGAGCGGTGTCCGCTCTCGGCGTACGACCCCGACTGTGACCAACTCGAGTACTTCGACGAGCTCGCGGCGATCGTCGAGGCGGGCGGGATCGAACCGACGCGGTGACGGGTCCCGTCACTCGGGGTCCCGACCCGAGTCCTTCCCGTGTCCGGCGAGAACCCGTTTGCTCCCCGCGAGCAGTTCGCGGGCGATCGGTGCGCCGTCGTAGAGCCACAACGCGAGTGCGAAGCCGGCGACGGGTAGCTGTGCCAGGACGTAGTAGGAGGGGTCACTCGAGAGCAGTTCCGCCCGGTAGCCCTCGAAGAGGGTCGAAAACCGCTCGAGGAAGCCACCGTGGTCGTGGCCACCACCCGGCCCGGTCGTCACGACCGGCCAGAGGACGATCTCGTAGGCGGGGGAGCCACCACGCAAGGACGGGTAGTAGACGTCGGCCGGCAGGTGAAGCAGGTAGCCGACGCCGAATGCGATCCCGGCCCGTGGTCGCCCCCGCCACCGTGTGAGGAGGCCGACGACGATCGCGAGCGGGACCGCGAAGAAAACCGAGTGACCGAGGGCGTACCCCGACTCGAAGACGCCGAACTCCCAGGCGAGTGGTTTGTCGATGAGGTCGGGCAAGAGGGAGGCGAAGACGACCGCGGCGGCCTCGAGGCCACCCGGCGAGTCCCGGTAGTAGAGGTGACAGAACACCGAATAGGCGACGTATCCGACGACTGCGTGTTCCCATGGCCACATGGCCGATCGGTGGCCGCCGACACGGGTCGTTATGTCGTTGCTACCCGGCTGTAACCGTCCCCTTTCTCCCGGTCACTCGAGGTTACCCACCTTTGATCAGGCGCAACACGGTGACGTGGTCGGTCTCGACTGGCCCGTCTTCGGGGACGGGCCGGCCGTCGACGAGGACGCTCACCTCGTGGGGGCTCAGGTCGACTTCGGTGAGGAGGTCCTCGTAGGTCGCCTCGGTGGTCGGCAGGGCCTCGAGGTCGACCTCCCGTTCCCCTTCGCCTTTGACGTCGACGGTCACGCGCATGGTCGAGTTCGGGCCGAGGGGAACTTGAGGGCGTCGTTCGGCCATCGATCTACTCTCGGACGTAAGTCGTGAGAGATTCTCGCCGTCCCGGAGTGGTGAGAATCTTCACACAGTCACGTCCGAGAGCATCACTCCGCCGCGGGGCCGGCAGGCGCGTCAGTGGGCGTCTCCCGACCCCGCTTTCGGTGGGTGTACAGCCCGAGTGCGAGCGCGCCCAGTCCGAGCAGGAAGATCACGAAGTTGAGCACGCCCCCGAGGATCGGAACCCACCCGAGGATCACGGCCCCGACCAGTCCGGCGACGAGCGCGAGCCAGTGGTTGTCGACGCCGACTTCCCGGAGGAGCCAGGCGGCGACGGCGAAACGGCCGTAGACGATTCCGATCCAGATCACGAACAGGAAGGCAAACGTGCCGACGATCGAGAACGGGATTCCGACGATCGTGACCGCGACCGCGAAGAGGACGATCGGCACCCCGACCAGCGCGAGCAGACCGACGAGTCCACTCCGGACGGGATCGGTCGCCACGCGGTCGACGACGCCGTCGGAAAAGCGGGGGAAAACCGCGAGCAACAGTGCACCGAGGACGAGGTTCAGGACGAACGTGTAGACCGTCGAGAGCCACGTGGTCAGTGGCTCGAGGGGCGGACCGACCTCCGTGCCGGGCCCCGAGACCCCGAAGCCCGTCGGGCCGATGTTCTCCTCTTCGGTCACCTCCCCTGCCACGGCGGCGGTGTCACCCTCGAGGTCGCCGGCGTAGTCCAGGTCGCCACCGATCGCCGCCGTCTCGCCGAGCGTGATCGTGTCCGCGCCGATCGCCGCGTCGCCCTCGATCGCCCCATCGAGTTCGACTGTGCCCGCACCGACGCCGAGATCACCGCCGATCGTCGCACCCTCCGCGACGAGGACGGTTCCCGCCGCGCCGCCGACGTCGCCGTCGACGGTCCCGGTGACCTCGAGGTTCCCGCCGAGGGTGCTGACGTCGCCGCCGACGTCGCCGTTTACGTAGACGTTGCCCGCGACGGCGCTTACCTCACCCGTGACGGTGCCGTCGACGACCACGTTCCCGCCGACGGCAGTTATCTCGTCGACGGTTTCGTCTTCCGCGACGACGACGTTGCCACCGACTTCAGAGCGGTCCTGAGCGACGGCGACGGGGAGGGTGCCGAGGACGACCACGAGCACGATCGCGACGACTGTGAGCCGTCCGGGTGGTACGGTCACGGACATACACACGCCCACCATGGACGTCGACTTAAATGGTGTGTGGGTGACAGGACTCCCGGCACACCCTTCGGTCGTTTTATCTTCGGGCCGTCCGTTCGCGTGGATATGAGCGAAGCCGACGCCGAGCCCCCGGACGCCGCGGGCGGGCGGACCGAGATCTGGATCGAGAAGTACCGACCGGACCGTCTAGCGGACGTCAAAGGCCACGAGAACATCGTCCCGCGGCTGAAACGGTACGTCGAGACGGACGACCTCCCCCATCTCATGTTCGCGGGGCCGGCCGGAACCGGAAAGACGACCGCAGCACAGGCCGTCGCCCGTGAACTCTACGGCGACGACTGGCAGGAGAACTTCCTCGAACTGAACGCCTCCGACCAGCGAGGCATCGACGTCGTCCGCGATCGGATCAAAAGCTTCGCTCGCTCTTCGTTTGGCGGCTACGACCACCGTATCATTTTCCTGGACGAAGCCGACGCGCTCACGAGCGACGCCCAGTCGGCCCTGCGCCGGACGATGGAGCAGTTCTCGAACAACACCCGGTTTATCCTCTCGTGTAACTACTCGAGTCAGATTATCGACCCCATTCAATCCCGGTGTGCGGTCTTCCGGTTTACCGAACTCTCCGAGGCGGCCATCGAGGCCCAGGTTCGGGAGATCGCGGTAAACGAGGATATCGACGTCACCGACGACGGCGTCGATGCCATCGTCTACGCCGCCGCGGGCGACATGCGAAAGGCCATAAACGGCCTGCAGGCCGCCGCCGTGATGGGCGAAGTCGTCGACGAGGACGCCGTCTTCGCGATCACCTCGACCGCCCGTCCGGAGGAAGTCGAGGCGATGGTCGAACAGGCCATCGACGGCGACTTCACCGCCGCCCGTGCCACCCTCGAGACCCTCCTCACCGACCGGGGACTCGCCGGCGGCGACGTCATCGATCAACTCCACCGCTCGGCCTGGGAGTTCGACCTGCCCGAGACGGCGACGGTGCGCTTACTCGAGCGCCTCGGCGAGGTCGACTACCGCATCACGGAGGGTGCGAACGAACGCTTACAACTCGAGGCGATGCTCGCGGCGCTCGCACTCGAGGACGACTAGCCGTCTACGACCGACCCACTGCGGTCTCGGCCGTGATTTCGAGGATCCCTTCCGCGACGTTGAACGGGGCCGGCAACTCCTGGCTCACGATCCGTGTAACTTCCTCGAGACGGTCGTTGTGGGTGGTGATCGCCCGGTCGTTGTGGGTGGGTTCCGGACGCTTTTTAGAGAGCACCCCGGCGACCAGTGTGGTGAGGACCTCGAGGACCTCGATCAGGATCGGTTCCGGCCGACCCGTATTCACCCCTCGAGTACAGAACCAGCGGCGTCTCGCCACACGCCTCGATCACCTGTCCGTGTCATGCCTTCCGATGGGGGGTTGGTCGGCCTGGCAGGGCAGACTCCGTACGTACACGGAGCGAAACTGGTATATGAATCTGTTGGCCCCGATCCGGTGGGAAAGACTCCCCGACTCCCCGCCGGCCCCATACCACCATTTATACCCGATCGCGACCCTACCCAGGCACAATGGCGCAAGCGGGAAACTCAGAACTCGTCGACTCCTTCGAGCAGTTCTTCCGGAACTACTACGACAGCGAGATCAAACAGCTTGCCCAACGATACCCCAACGAACAGCGGTCGCTGTACGTCGACTGGCAGGACCTCTATCGGTTCGCCCCCGACCTGGCAGACGACTATCTCAACCAGCCCGAACAGCTCGGCCAGTACGCCGAGGAGGCGCTCAGACTGTACGACCTTCCGATCGACGTGAGCCTCGGGCAGGCCCACGTCCGCGTCCGGAACCTCCCCGAGACGGAGTCACCCGAGATCCGTGAGATCCGAGCCGAGCACATGAACAAGCTCGTCGAGGCCCACGGGATCGTCCGGAAGGCCACCGACGTCCGCCCGAAAATCGAGGAAGCCGCCTTCGAGTGCCAGCTCTGTGGCACCCTGAATCGGGTCCCCCAGTCCAGTGGCGACTTCCAGGAACCCCACGAGTGTCAGGGCTGTGAACGCCAGGGTCCGTTCCGGGTGAACTTCGACCAATCGGAGTTCGTCGACGCCCAGAAACTCCGCATCCAGGAAAGCCCCGAGGGCCTGCGCGGCGGGGAAACCCCACAGGCCATCGACGTCCAGGTCGAAGACGACATCACCGGCGAGGTGACACCGGGCGACCACGTCGCCACGACGGGTGTGTTACGCCTCGAACAACAGACGAATCAGGGCGAGAAGTCCCCGATCTTCGATTTCTACATGGAGGGAATCTCCGTCGACATCGACGAAGAACAGTTCGAGGACATGGACATCACCGAGGAGGACAAAGCCGAGATCGTCGACCTCTCGACCTCACCCGACATCTACGAGAAGATGGTCGCCTCCATCGCCCCCGCCATCTACGGCTACGACCAGGAGAAACTCGCGATGATACTCCAGCTCTTTTCGGGCGTGACCAAGGAGTTGCCGGATGGCTCGAGGATCCGTGGGGACCTGCACATGCTCCTGATCGGGGATCCAGGTACTGGTAAATGCGTTTCCGGGGACACGAATGTGACCCTCGCAGACGGGAGAGACGTTCCGATTCGCGAACTCGTCGAGTCGAACCTCGAAGACCCGAAACCGATCGACGACGGCTGGTACGATGAGATCGATATCGAGGTTCCGTCTCTGCACGAAGACGGATCGATCGTCCCACAACGGGCAACGAAAGTCTGGAAACGTGAAGCACCCGAGCAAATGTATCGGGTGCAAACCTCGAGTGGACGAGAACTCGAGGTGACGCCGTCACACCCGCTGTTCGTCTTCAACCCGGCCGATGGCTACGAAGCGATCCGTGCTGACGAACTGTCCGTCGGTGATGCCGTCGCGGTAGAGCCCAGAGGGAGATTCTCCGGTGAGGTATCGGATGGCGCGATCGCCGACGGCGGTGTACACTGTCGTCGGGCAACGACCGACTCGATCATCTCTATCGAGACGAGTGAACCCGAGTATGAGTGGGTGTACGACCTCGAGGTCGAAGGTACGCACAACTACATCTCGAATGGTGTCGTCTCTCACAATTCCCAGATGCTCGGGTATATCCAGAATATCGCCCCTCGATCTGTCTATACGTCCGGTAAGGGTTCTTCTTCGGCAGGTCTCTGTGTCACCGGCGATACGCTGGTTCATACGGAGAACGGACTCGAGCAGATTCGGGACATCGTCGAGAAACGACTCCCGGAGCCAGTCGATAGCGAAACTGCAGTCGAAGACGAAATACCTCTCTACACGTTCGATCGGAGCGCCAACACACTCGAGACGCGTGAAACCTCCCACGTGTGGCGAATGCCGGCAAAGCCGTGTCGCCGTCTCGAGACTGCAGATGGCAGGGAACTCGAAGCATCGAGAAATACCCCGGTGTTGATCGACACAGATGATGGCTCTGAATGGGTACCCATATCCGAAATCGAACCGGGTGACTCCGTCGCAGTCACGGAACCGGACGAACTCGAGGAAACGATCGACGTTGGACCCTCTTGGGACGAGGTCGTTTCAGCGGCCGATACCGGAGAGAAAGAGCTATTCGACCTCACCGTCCCCGAGACGCACAACTTCCTCGCGAACGGTATCGTCACCCACAACACGGCTGCTGCGGTACGCGACGACTTCGGCGACGGCCAGCAGTGGACCCTCGAGGCCGGCGCTTTAGTTCTCGCCGATCAAGGCATCGCGGCGGTCGACGAACTCGACAAGATGCGGTGTGTCACGAGTGACTCAATTGTCTCTACATCTACCGGCTATGAAACTATCGGTGACCTGGCCCACGATGCGTTAGCCGAAGGGACCGTCGAAAAAGTCGAGAACGGTCGGACGATCCGCGACGTGGAGTTATCCGTCCGGACGATGGCCGGGGACGGTGCGATCGTCGAGCGACCGGTCACGGCTATTCATCAGTACGAGGCTCCCTCGGAACTGATCGAGGTCGTCACAGAGGACGGGGACTCGATTCGATCGACAGCGGATCATCCGTTTTTTGTCTACCAGAACGGGAACGTCGTCGAACTTCCGGCGGCAGACCTCGAGCCTGGTGACTACACGCTGGCTCCTTGTAATCGCTCCGCCGTAGCCGACGGCGGTACCGTACTTGTAGAACCGTCCGCCACCTCGAGTCTTCGTGACGTCGAACCACGGGAGATCGTCGAGGTTCGACGGATCGACGGCGACGGCTGGGAGTACGTTTACGATCTCACCGTCGAGGGAACGCACAACTTCGTCGCGAATGGGATGGTCGTCCACAACTCCGAGGACCGCTCTGCCATGCACGAAGCCCTCGAACAGCAAAAAATAAGCATAAGTAAAGCTGGAATAAATGCGACACTCAAATCCCGCTGTTCACTCTTGGGGGCGGCAAACCCCAAATACGGCCGTTTCGACCACTACGAGCCGATCGGCGAGCAGATCGACTTAGAGCCGGCGTTGATCTCCCGGTTCGACCTGATCTTTACGGTCACAGACCAGCCCGACGAGGAGAAAGACCGCAACCTGGCAGAACACATCATCAACACGAACTACGCCGGGGAGCTGACGACCCAGAGACGGGAGATGAACTCCATGGACGTAACCGATGCGGAGATCGATGCCGTAACCGAACAGGTCGACCCCGAGATCGACGCCGAACTCCTCCGAAAGTACGTCGCCTACGCGAAACAGAACTGTCACCCGCGGATGACCGACGCCGCCCAGGAGGCGATCCGGGACTTCTACGTCGACCTCCGACTGAAGGGGTCGGACGAGGACGCCCCGGTTCCCGTCACCGCTCGAAAACTCGAGGCGCTCGTCCGTCTCTCCGAGGCGAGTGCCCGCGTGCGGCTGTCGGACACCGTCGAACGAGAGGACGCCGAACGGGTGATCGACATCGTCCAGTCGTGTCTGCAGGACATCGGGGTCGATCCCGAGACGGGCGAGTTCGACGCGGACATCGTCGAGGCTGGCACCTCGAAATCCCAGCGTGACCGGATCAAGAACATCAAGGGGCTGATCGCCGACGTCGAGGAGGAGTACGACGAGGGTGCGCCCGTCGACGTCGTCCTGGACCGGGCCGACGAGATCGGCATGGATCGCTCGAAAGCCGAACACGAGATCGAGAAACTCAAACAGAAAGGCGAGGTCTACGAGCCGAGCACGGACCACCTGCGGACGACCTGATACTGTCGGCGAAACTCCTGGCGGATTTTCACCGCCAGTACCTCGAGGTTTATACCGGGAAACGCGGCGAGTGTGGGTATGGTCACAGTCGAGACCGCCGTCCACAGACGCGACGGCGTGACCTTCGTCACAGTGACGCTCACGAACCGGCGGGAGACGGCCCAACGCGTGACCGTCCGGAACGCACTCCCC
>LKNC01000200.1 GCA_001564255.1 Natrialbaceae archaeon Tc-Br11_E2g1 | reverse complement strand
TCGGCACGGTGATCGTCGCCTCCCGGAGGTGGCGCAAGTCGACGTCTAACTCCCCGGTCGGGAGCCACTCGACGACCTCCCGGAGCTCGAGTTCCGTCTCGACGATCTCCCGGAGGTCGACGATCCCCTCCGCGACGAGCCGGCCCGTCGCGGTCGCCTCGTAGCCACCATCGCTCCGGCGAACCCAGGTACGGTCCCCGAAATCCCGGAGGATCCGCCCCAGCGTCGGCTGTGAGGCTCCCGTCAACTCCTCGAGTTCACGTCGGGTCCAGCTCCCCTCCCGAAGGGCATCGAGTACCTCCACGCGGTTTGCCGAGAGCGCGAGAAACTCGATTTCCTCGAGTGGTGCGTCCATACCTCCCGTTTATCGTGATGATAAAAGTGTGTTTCGAAGGGTGAATATCTTTCACACCGTGGCCCGTCGCCACCGCTCGAAAGGCGCACGTACCGCCGCCAACTTTCTTGCCATGAATTAGTTTCTGAATTAACTTATGTCGGTGTACCACTTCCCCTATAGTAATGAGGTCTACGGGAACCACGACGAACGTCCATTCTGTGTGGGCATGCGCGACCGACGGGGTGTTCGGACAGTGATGAGCCAACGGCGTACGCTCGCCTTCTTTTTGCTGGCGAGTGTCTTCTTCGGTGGCACCTTCGTCGCCGCGAAAGCCGGACAGGCGTACGTCCCGCCGATCCTCCTCGTTGCGCTTCGTTTCGACCTGGCGGCGGTCGTCTTACTCGCCTACGCCTATTACACCTCCGGTGAAGCGTTCGTCCCCCGGACTGGCGGTGACCTCGCCGGTATCCTCGCCGTCGGCGTGCTCACGATCGGGCTGGCCAACGGCCTGTTGTTCGTCGGCCAGGGGTACGTCTCGAGTGCGGTCGGGGCGATCGTGTTCAGTCTCGTCCCCATCTTCTCGCCGCTTTTCGCCGCCCTCTTGCTCTCTGACGAACGGCTCTCGGCGATCGGCGCAGTCGGCACCGCCGTCGGCCTCGCCGGCGTCGCGATGGTGATCGGCGTCTCCCCCGGGAACCTGCTCGCGGAGATAAACGTCGGCACGCTGTTCATCCTCGGCGGCGCGATCAGTGCCGCACTCGGGAACGTCCTGATTCGACGCTGGCCCTCGACGATCTCGAGTACGTCCCGTATCGCTTGGGGACTGCCCGTGAGTGCCCTCATGCTCCACGTTACGAGCGTCCTCGCGGGCGAATCGTACGCCTCGATCGAGTGGACGCCCGCCGCGATCGTCTCACTGCTCTACCTGGCCGTCTTCGCCGGCGCGATCGCCTACGTCGTCTTCTTCGCGTTACTCGAGGACGTCGGCGCCATCAACTCGAGTCTGACATTCTACGCCAGTCCGGCCTTCGCGGCACTGGGCGGCTGGCTGTTCCTCGGCGAGTCGATCACGGCGGTGACCGTCGCCGGCTTCGGGACGATCGCCGTCGGGTTCCTCATCATCGGCCACGAGGCCATCGCCCCCACGCTCCGTCGGCTGGCTCCCTCGAGGTCGCCGTCGTCGGTCACGATCCCCGGTGAGCAACCCGACGGCGGCTTCGAGTGTAACGGGGACTGAGACTGCCGGGCGGAAACCCCGGCGGACGTTCGGGGTCAGTGTCGTGGTTACGATTCCTCGTCGTCCGTCCCGTCACTCTCCGCTGTCGTCCCGTCTTCGTCGTCAGTATCGTCTTCGTCGACCAGGTCGTCGACGACAGCCCACTCCCGGCTCTCACCGTCGGTCGAGCCTTCGATTGCGATCTCGCTCATCTCGTCGGCCCCCCTTCCGGAGAGCTCTCCGATGGCGGATTCGCCGTCGCCTCGAAGAACGCGGACGACGGCGTATACGACGGCGACGACGGCGGCCGTGATCAAAACCCCACGAACCAGTCGGGCTCCGATCGATCGGCCGGCGTTTTCGTCGTTCGGCTGTTCCTCGCTCCGTCGATCCCTGTTGGGGAACGATAACACGCCCATCACACGGTACTACGGAACGCCCGGGCAAGTCAGTTCGGGGGCGGAGAGACTGCCGTCTTTCGACGCGACAACACCTCACGGCCCGCCTGCTGGACGTAGCCGAAACTGATCAAGACCCGGATGGCTACGGCCGAAACCGCCCGGAGCCGACATATCGGTGAAAACCGATGGCCTCGGCACTCACGACTCACAATCTATCCATAGTGAACGTGTTCACCGCATCTATAGAGTCCTCGCGCTCCGTTATTCTGCCCTTTACAGCTAGCAAGATCTCGTAGCTGTCGTCCCTTGATCGATCAGCAGTAATGGATACTACTGTCGTCTTCAGAACGTGATTCGAGGTGTGCATCGACCGCTTTCACGACATCCCCGATGTCTCGTCCGGCCTGCTGAACGTAAACGACTCCGGCGTGTTCGAATCCGGAACCCTCGACGAGCGAAAGGAAGTCGTCGTCGAACGTCACCAGAATCCAGTCCTTCTCGACCGCGTGTGAGAGATGTTCCCGATCGGGGTCACCCAGTCGGCCTTCGTCACGAGCTGTATAGACGGTCCAGCCACGACGGCGGAGTCCATCCGCGACTGGAACCCAGATACTCTCATCACAGTACAGCGGCCTCATGCCGTAGCAGACTCGGCGGATCGGAACTCATCGATGTTGTCGTAATAGTACGCGAGGGCGCGATGGACGTCACCCAGTGAGAGATCCGGATACAGTTGGGTGATCTCGTCGGGTTCGTACCCGCTGTGCTCGTATGCCACCGCGACGTCTTTCACGCGAATGCCAGTCCCCTCGATGGTCGGAGCACCGTCACTGTGCGCCGGGTCCCGAACGATACTCATAGACGGTATTTCGCGCCCGATCGGTAATAAGAGCGTGGTCGGTAACAAACCGACTGGGGCCTCTGTCTACTGCAACCCCAGCTAGATACCCTCAGAGACGTTTGCTACTGTCAAAAGCGGCGGCCTCGGTACTCATAGGGCTCGTCACGACCGGGTGCCGAGTCCGACTCGGAGCGGGTGTTTCGTCATCGGCCACTCGAGGCTACCGTCTCGACATCCAAGTCGGTTTCTGCTCCCGTCGAGGCCGTCGGTCGGCCACGCTAACGTGTCGGACGATTCTCACGAATTCGCGCTCGACAGCGCCTGTATCCCCGTTTTAGAAACCGTTATACCCCTCGGGCACGAGATGTGTGTAAAATGAAGGCGCTAAAGCTTGATATGGTCCAGTACGACTGTCCGTACATCCGGACCACGCGAGATCACGACGTCGCCTTCCACACCCAACACTGGGATTTCAACCAGGCCGACCGCACCCTCGAGACGCGGTTGCTCACGGTCGGCGAGAGCCCCGAGGAGTTACACGGCGCACTCGAGGCCCTCGACGGCTCCGAGATGCTCCGGGGATACGACCTCTTGGCGCGAAAACAGAACACGGCGCTTTTGCGTTCGCGGATCGACGAAACCGACGCTATGCGGACGATCAGGGGGAACGACGGCTACGTGACCGGCCCGTTCGTGATCCGAAACGGTAGTGAGATCTGGAACGTCGGCTTCGATCGGGCCGGGCACGCCGACGACGCCCTGTCGGAACTCGATGGGTCAAACGAGTTTACGATCCAGGACGACGACTCGATTCACGTCGACGACTTCTTCGACATCCTCCAGAACGTCGAATCGCTCGGCTCGATGCTCCGGGCCCTCCAGAACCTCACCGACAGGGAACGGGACACCCTCGAGACCGCAGTCGAGGAGGGCTACTTCTCGACGCCGCGGGGAACGACGCTCGACGGCGTCGCGGCGGAGTTCGACATCTCGAAGATGGGGGCCTCGAAGAACCTCCGTCGGAGCCAGCGGAAGGTCCTCCGGCAGGTCGTTCGCGTGATGAACGACGTCGAAGCCCAGATGGAGTTACAGGAGGAAGCGTCGGGGTCGCAGTTGTCCGGGGAGTGAGTTGCCTACCGGATGACACCGCGCGGATCGATCTCCTCGCGAAGCAATCGCAACTGTTCGGTGGTCGGTTCCGGGCTCCGTTCGTACTCGCCGACGTGAATCCCGAAGCTACTTTCCTCGTTGATCGTCGCCTCCTCGACGCCCGGATGTAGGTACTCGAGTGTCAGCTCCCGGTCGCCGTCGAAGCCGTAGACGCCGTACTGGGTGATGACGTGACTCGGGCCCGTCTCCGCCGGGAGGCCGGCCGCCTCGCGTGTGCCCGGGCCCTCGAGATAGCCCGGCGTGGTGCGGAAGTCGAGTTCCTCGACGAAGCTCGTCCCGTCCTGGCGCATGGTGACGATCGTCTCGTGGGCGAGCGAGCCGATGTCGTTTGCGCCGCCGCTGCCGGGGAACCGGACGGTCGGGCGCTCCCAGTCGCCGATGACCGTCGAGTTCAGGTTGCCGTGACGGTCGATCTGTGCGGCCCCGAGGAAGCCGTAGTCGACGAAGCCCGCGCTCATGTACGACATCACGTCGTGCATCCCGGCGGCTTTCACCCCACGGTGGAAGGTTCGTTCGTCGCCGACCGAGATCGGTAGTTCGGGTGCGTCGGGGCCGATGCCGCCGGCCTCGTAGATCATCGTCGCGTCCGGGGCGTGGGTCTTCTGGGCGAGCATCGCCGCGAGCATCGGCATCCCCGTCCCGACGATGATCGTGCTCTCGTCTTCGATGAGCGTCGCGGCGACGGTCGTCAGCAGTTCCGTCGAGGAGTACTCCTCGCTCATTGGCGCTCACCTCCCTCGGGGCCGCCGGCATCCGGGCGCTCGTAGTTCTCGATCGCCTCGAGGTCGGCCAGCCGCTTTTCGCCGCCGATCGCCTCGAGGTACTCTTCGAAGTCCTCGGTCCCCGTGACGTAGCGCTCGAGGTACTCCTCGAGGCCCTCTTCGGTCTCCGTGAGCTCCATCCACTCCTCGAGGTGTGCCTCGTCGAAGTAGTACCGATAGGGCATCTCGCCGGGGTGGCTGCCGTAGGGGGCTTCGACGACGGCGTCGACGAGGAAATAGGGGATCTCGACGTCTTTCGGTCGATCTTTGAGTTCCTCGCTGTCGACGATCTCCTCTGTGGTGACGATCAGCCGTTTGGCCGCGCCGGCCAGTTCCGGGTCCTCGACGCTGATGCCGTCGATGACGGCGTTGCCGTACTTGTCGGCTTTCGAGACGTGGATGCAGACGGCGTCGGGGTAACAGGCGGGAACGAGCGTGATCGGCTCGCCGGTCCAGGGGTCCTCGACGATCTTCGCCGAACTCCTCTCGAAGGTCTCCGTCCCCGCGAGGATCCTGCTCGGAACGAACGGGACGCCCATCTTCGCGGCCAGAAAGCGCCATTGGAGGGTCGCGTTGCTCGCCTCGGCGACGACCTCGACGTC
>LKNC01000199.1 GCA_001564255.1 Natrialbaceae archaeon Tc-Br11_E2g1 | reverse complement strand
TGGCGACGGTCGTATGACCGTCCTCCGTCGAGAAGAAGTCGTCCTCGTCCAGATCCTCCTGGACGTTTACCGTCCGTTCCTCGACGATGTCGTCGAGGGCCATCGCGGCGTCGTCACCGGTACTGAGCAGTCTTTCGATCTCCTCGGGATCGAAGCCGAGGGCCCCTTCCTGGTCGAATCGGTCGATCGAACCGTCGCTTTTCCGTGGTCGCGCCCCGTCCTCGTCGTAGTAGTACTCCCACTTGTAGTGTTCCCAGGTGTAGACGTCCTTTTTTACCGGCGTCGTCTCGGGGTCGACGTACTCGAGGAACCGCCCCCAGAGGAGTTTCGCGTTCGGTGTGAAGACATCGGTGATCAGTTCCGGGAGGTCGTCGGGGTGGTAGCCGAGGTACTCCTCGGGGTCGAACTCGACTTTCTCCCAGTCGTCACCCGAGGGAACCGTCGGCCCGACGTCCTCGTCCGTGTCGAGTCCGAGCTGGTCGTCGGGGACGTCCTCTTGCTCGTCGGGGTAGAGGACGGAGACTTCGTCGCCGTACCCGTACTCCTCCATGAAATCCGCCCAGGTGTACTCGCCGACGCGGACTGCGGGTGGGTCCTGGTGGTCCTCCGGCGCCCCCTCCTCGTTCTCTGTGGTCCGGTCCCCGGCGTTCGGCGTCCCCGCCTTGGGTTCTGGTTCGGACGCCCGCTCCCCGGAGCCGGCGGAGTCGTCCCCGCCGGACTCGAGTTTCGGCGTCTCCGAGTCACCCACGCCGGACTCCTCGGACTCGGATTCGGCGTCTGACGGGTCCCCCTCGGTGAGTTCCGGAGTGTCGGGACCGTCAGCGTCATCAATAGCCATTGAGTTCAATCAATCTCTCATCGTTCAAAAAATTCATCCGCCCGTTACCAGTTCTGATAATTTCGGCCGTCATCGTTATCACCCGCCGTCACTATATCGGACCCCGACCCCGCCGTAGGCGCTCGAGCACGGCGCGTCGTTCACGACTCGAATGTTTTCCGTCTACTACATCAGTTTATCCCTGTATATTCCGTGATGTAATCGTGAGACCCGACCGCGACGGACACGTCCCACCCGCCACGAGCGAACCCGTCAGAGTGAGCGAAGTAAGGCGGGGTTTTGACACCCCTCGAGTCCGTACCACCACTATGAGCGTCACCGGCCTGTGTCAGATCTGTGAGTCCCGGACGGTGGTCGAGCAGTGTGACAACTGTGGGACCCTCGCCTGTGAACAACATTACGAACGACGTCTCGGCCTCTGTGTGGACTGTGCCGCGACGACACAGCCGGGACGTGACAGAGACGGGACGGACATCCATCGATTCCGATGACCTCGATACGTGATCTCTTGGGCGAGTCCCTGGCCGTCGGCGAACGCTTCTCGCTCGAACTCGAGGCCGAAGACGGCCTGCTCGTCGCCGACCATCCATACGACGCCAGCCCGATGGACGTCGCCGTCGTCGAGGGGGTAGAGAACCTCGAGGAACGGCCACCGGAGAGGCCCGTCGAGGTCGAGATCGTCGGCCGGGTAGTCGAGGGACGGATCGCCGGGAGGGTAGTCGGTGGACCCGGAGGTGACTGATACTTTCGGACGGAACTGTGTGAAAACCCTCGCCACCCCGTCCCGCCGGGGATCTCTCATGACTTCCGTCCAACAGTATGAGCGGTCGTTTTCGGTTTCGATACGTTCCTCGAACCGGGGAACGACCGACGTACATAAACCGATCCGGTCCTCCGGTTCCGTCATGCACGCGCCCGTGCCGGATCACGACCCCGGGAAACTGCTCGAGGACGCCGAGACGTTCATCCGGCAGTGTTACACCGAACTCGATCGCGAGGACGAAATCGAAGGACGGCTCGCCGAGATCGAGACGGAGATCGCGCAGACGGGCCACTACGACCACACCGACGACGAACTCGCCCACGGCGCGCGGATGGCCTGGCGCAACAGCAACCGGTGTATCGGGCGGCTGTTCTGGGAGTCCCTGCACGTCCTCGACGCCCGTGACCGCTCGAGTGCCCAGGACGTCTACGAGGGACTGTGTGAACACCTCGAGTACGCGACCAACGGCGGGGACATCCGGCCGACGATCACGATCTTCAAGCCGATGGTCCGGGGCGAACGGCAGGTCCGAATCTGGAACTACCAGCTGATCCGCTACGCCGGCTACGAGACCGACGACGGCGTCGTCGGCGATCCGGACTCACTCGAGTTCACCGAGTACTGTCGCTCGCGTGGCTGGGAGGGTGAAAGGACCGACTACGACGTCCTCCCGCTTGCCATCGAAACCCGTGAGGGGGAGCCACAACTGTTCGAGGTTCCCGAGGACCTCGTCCTCGAGGTCCGAATCTCCCATCCCGACCACGTCTGGTTCGACGACCTCGGGTTGCAGTGGTACGCCGTTCCCGTCGTCTCGAACATGCGTCTTTCGCTCGGTGGAATCCAGTACACCGCGGCTCCGTTCAACGGTTGGTACATGGCGACGGAAATCGCCGCACGGAACTTCGCCGACGGGGACCGTTATGACAAGCTGTCAGAGGTCGCCGATGGGCTCGGGCTGGACACGACCCGGAACCGCGACCTCTGGAAGGACGAGGCGCTGGTCGAGTTGAACCGGGCGGTTCTCCACTCCTTCGAGCGCGACGGGGTGAAAATCGTCGACCACCACACGGCTGCCGAGCAGTTCGGGGCGTTCGAACGCCGCGAGGAGGCCGCGGGTCGGGACGTTACGGGCGACCGGTCCTGGCTTCTCCCGCCGATGTCGTCGGCGACGACTCACATTTTCCACAAAACGTACGACAACCGGATCGAGACGCCAAACTTCTTCTATCAGGCGTCTCCGTACGAAGAGTGACCTGCTCGTCCGGGACAACGAAACGCTTCCCATCGTTTCCACTGTACGTGGGAACACGCCGAGAGTGAACCGCCTCGGGGTCAAGCCTCGAGGCACTCGCCCCGTTCCGCCTGTAGATCCGAAAGGACGCATCGTCCTGCGAAAAGAGGTGTGCCAACGGCTGGATCTCGAGTCAGGAACCGAAGTCGAGGTCCGCGAGGAAGACGGGAAAGCGACCACCGAAGAGATCGACGCGGTGATCCCGTAGTCCGCGCTCGTCGGTGCCTACCACGTCCTCTCGTCGTACTACGGGTTTTCACAGAACGGGCGTCCGAACTCATGCAGAACCTCACGACATGCGCCGGCCGGGAATTGAACCCGGGCTATGAGCTTGGGAAGCTCATGTCCTACCACTAGACCACCGGCGCTCTCCGGCTCTGGCCGTCGGGCAAGCGCCCTCGATTGGGAGTATCCAGTCGAGCCACTTGAACGTAGCGCTGCACAGTCCCGTCCGGTGTGTCAGTTATTCGAACTCAGGGGAGGATATTTGCCCGTCCCCGTAGAACGCTCAGGCGATGATCGACGTTCGATTCTCCCACGAGGAACTGGAACGACGACGTGAGCACATAACGGAGTTCATCCGGGAACGGGTCGAGACCGCACAGACCGAAGGTGTCGTCCTCGGACTCTCGGGTGGGATCGACAGTACGCTCACCGCGTCCCTCGCCGTGGAGGCACTCGGTGCCGAAAACGTCCACGGGCTCGTCCTCCCCGCTCGAGCCAGCAGCGACCAGAACATGAGCGACGCCGAGCGGGTCGCCACCGAACTCGGGATTTCCTTCGACGTCATCGAGATCGAACCGGTGATCGACACCTTGCTCGAGGCCTATCCGGAAGCCGAAGGCGACCACGTCGCCGTCGGAAACGCCCGCGCGCGCGTCAGAGCGGTACTCAACTACCTCGTGGCGAACCACGAGGATCGACTCGTACTCGGTACCGGCAACCGTAGCGAGGCCGCCGTAGGCTACTTCACGAAGTACGGCGACGGTGCGGTCGACTGTCATCCGATCGGGAACCTCTACAAGGCACAGGTCCGCCAGCTGGCCACCCACGTCGGCGTCCCCGACGGTCTCGTCGAGAAGACGCCCACGGCCGAACTGTGGGACGACCAGACCGACGAGTCGGAGATGGGCGTCGACTACGACACCCTCGATTCGATCCTCGTGGTCCACATCGACGGCTCGCTGTCGGTAACTGCGACGGCCCGCCACCTCGGGACCGACGAGGAGACCGTCAGACAGGTCCGGGAGATGTACGAGGCGAGCGAACACAAGCGAACCGCCCCGCCAGCGCCCGACCCCCTCGAGGACTAGCCGGAAAGCGAGACCAGTTCCTCGGCGTGAGCCTCCACGAGGTCGCCGAAGGCCTCGGCCTCGAGTCGCTCCTGGCGCTTTCGGTCGCCGTCGTCCCGGAGCCGTCGTTTGAGCACCTCGAGGGCGTCGGCTTCGTTACCGGCAATCTCCACGGCGACCGACCGCGGATCGGGTTCGATCCGCGAAATGAGTCCCATCCCCAGGGCGCACTCGGCGTCTACGACCCGTCCCGACAGCGCGAACTCCAGGGCGTCCCCGTCCCCCAATACCTGTGGCAGACGGACGGTCCCACCCCAGGCTCCGAACAGGCCGAACGTGACGCCGGGCTCGCCGAAGGTCGCCTCGAGGGTCCCCACCCGGACGTCACAGGCGAGTGCGAGCTCGAGGCCGCCCCCGCGTGCCGGGCCGTCGATCCCCGCAACCACGACCGACGACGACTCCTCGAACGCCCGGGCGACGTCCTGTCCCTTGCGGGCGAACGCCTCCGCGTCCTCGGCGTCGAGTCCGGCGACGACGTCGAGGTCGGCACCCGCACAGAAGGCCTCGCCGGCGCCTTCGAGGTAGATAACGGGCCTCTCGGCGTCGACGATGGCGGCCTCGAGGTCCTCGAGTCCCTGCCAGGTGAGAGCGTTCCGGGCGGCCGGCCGGTCGATGGTAACGGTACGGATCCGATCGCTGTCGGTGACGTCGATCATGACGGTGAATCAGAGGGCGTTTCCAAAGGTCTTTGCGTACCCCGCCGTAAGCCCAAGATGATGGACAGGGCCGACAGTTGTCGGCGCGCCGCCCGCGACGCCGTCGCGGACGTCGAGCCGCCCCGGTTGTACGACGTTATCCGAGACATCCTCCAGACGGCATCGATGACGCCGGGCGTACTCACACTCGAAACTGCCGTCGCGACCGATCCCGACGCCGACCTGACGGGGGTTACCCACCGTGCGGCGGGCGTCCAGCTCATCTACGAGGGGCTTCGCCTCACCCGAACGCTCGCCGGGGATCCACCCTGGGAACGGGACGGTGACCACGACGCGGACCTCGAGATTCTGGCCGCCGACATCCTCGTCGCCCGGGGGTTTTATCTGCTCGCTCGAACCGACGCCGCCGGCAAGGCCGTCCGAACGGTCCAGTCGTTCG
>LKNC01000198.1 GCA_001564255.1 Natrialbaceae archaeon Tc-Br11_E2g1 | reverse complement strand
TGGCTCGAGGTCGACCACGCGTTCCCACAGCACTACGACACCTTCCCGCCGATCGAACAGGACCCCGGGGACTTCGAGAGTGAGGTGCGTGCGACCGGAAGCGATGCCGAGGTCCACGCCCTCGAGGCCGACGAACCGTTCGATCTGAGCGAACGGCTGTCCTGAACACGGCGAGCCGTCGCCCATCCCGACTGTTCTCCCGGCGTGAACCAACGGTTAGGCCGGCGGCCGTCGTGGCGTACGCCGGTGTGTCCAAACACGTCACGACCGTCTCCAGGGAAACCCTGATACGGCCCTCGGTCGAACGTCAGGGTATGAGTCAACAGTCCTGGAACGACCGAATCGTCGGCGAACGCATGGCCGTCGATCAGGAGTTTTCGACCCGTATCGCCGGCTCGCGCTTTTCGAGCCAGGAGTGGAGTCTGATCATGACCGCAACGGAGTTCGAGATCGAACGTCCCGAGGACCCAGACCGGGCGCGGATCGTGGCCAACACGGAGAAACTCGAGCAGATCCTCCCGGAACTCGAGAACGTCCGCTCGCAGGCCGGGGCGATGGGCGGGATGGGGGGCGATTCCGGAGCCTCGAGTGGCGGCGGACTCGTCGATTCGATCAAGGGCGCACTCGGTATGGGTGGTGACGGCGCGACGTCCTACGAGGCGGAACGCCAGGCTGCGGAGGAACTCACCCAGGAGTACGCAGAGGAGTTACAGTCACACCTCGAGTCGAAAGGGCGGTGGGACTCGGTTCGGAACGTCGCAGCCGGTACGGACTAGTCTCCCGCGTTTGACAGTGTGTCTCGTTTGCCACGGGAACGGTGATCGGACGCTCACGAGTTCGCCACCCGTCGTCGACGAAGTGGCCGGACGCTCTCCGATCCCCTCCTCGAGTTCGACGTCCGGCAGGCCTGTGCGTTCCTGGCGAGTATGCTACCGCCCGCTGTGTGGATGAGCCGGAGCATCTTTACGTTCACCGCCCGACGGTAGGGGTATGACAGACGAAGTCGAGACCATCTCGTTCGCGATCCAATCTGACGACGGCACTGCAGACGAAGTGACGGCCCCCGCCGGGCTCGTCGACCTCGTCGGGGAGGGCGGCCAATCCCCCGCCGAAACCGTCGGCGACGTCGTCTTGCTCTCTTTCGCCAGCCGCGCCCACCACGTCGTCCACCACGGCGAGAGCGCAGACGAGCGACTCGAGGCCCAGGAGGAGGTCGTTATGGACCTCTTCGAGGAACGCTTCGGCGTCACGTTCGCCGAGGCGACGGGTCACCACCACTGACCGCGACGCACGCGCACCCGGACCGCGTTTTTCGACCGACGGGGAACTGGCGAGACACCGTCGTCGCAGTTTCTGTCGACTAGTCAGCGGGCTCCTCGGGTAGTTCCGACTCCGGTGGCTCCGGTTCTTCCGACTCCGGCTCTTCGGGCTCGACGGGGATCGGAACCGTCGCATCGTCGTCTTCTGTCCTGACCTGGTGTATCGGGTCCGTCCCCGCCTGCTCCTCGGGAACCGTGTACTCGAACGCGACGGTCGCCGACTCGCCGCCAGCCAGCGTCACCTGCTCTTGCTCGAGGTCGACCCCGTCGACGGCGTATGTCACCGTCCCCGTCCCCTCGAGACCGCCTTCGTTCTCGATCGTCGCGCTCACCTCGATCGTCTCACCGACCCCGGAACTCGCGGGTGCCGAGAGGTCCGTCACGGCGAACGTCGGCGGCGCGTCGACCGTGATCGTCGTCCCGTCACTGTCGTCGTCGCTCGCGACCTCGAGGGCGTACTCGCCCGGCTCGTCGATCACGGCCGAGAGCGTCACCGCGCCGACCTCGCCGGCCTCGAGTGAGAACTCGGCCGTGTCGACGGTCGTCCCATCGAGTGAGAGCTCGAGTTCCTGGGTGCCCGCCTCCCCGCCGACG
The DNA here is from genome assembly GCA_001564255.1 of Natrialbaceae archaeon Tc-Br11_E2g1. Classification (GTDB taxonomy): domain Archaea; phylum Halobacteriota; class Halobacteria; order Halobacteriales; family Natrialbaceae; genus Tc-Br11-E2g1. The sequence continues at coordinate 3,442 of LKNC01000198.1, read as the reverse complement.
TTTTCGACGGTCGTCTCGGCCTCGAGGGTCTCACCCGCTTCGATCGGTGCGTTCGTCTCCACGTTCTCGATGGCGAACTCCGGAGGCTCGGTCTCGGCTTCGACGGTCACGAGGGCGTCGTCGGCGACGACCACGCCGTCTTCATCGACGGACGGCCCGTCGTCTTCACCCTCAGTCTCGACGAACTCGAAGGTCTCCGTCCCTCCGACATCCTCGTGTGCGACTGCGATCAGCCCCTGTTCTCCCGCCTCGAGTGCGTCGGCTTCGAACTCGAGGCCGGGCACGTCGAAGAGGTCGACCTCGAGGTCCTCGTACTCGCCGGGCGCTAAGTATTCGGAGACGCCGATCACCGCTTCCGGATCGACGTCCTCGGGCTCGAGGTCCTCGAGGGTCACGTCCTCGGGTATTGCATCTTCCTCGTAGATCGCGACGAAGCCACCCTCCGGAACGTCGGCGCTGTCGACGGTGACGGTCGTGCCATCACTCTCCTGGTCTTCGAAGACGACACTCGCCACGGGGACGTCCTCGAGGACGTATTCGATCGTCTCGCTCGCGAGCACCTCGTCGTCTTCGGCGGCTCTGACCTCCACATCGAGGGTCGTGTCGTCCTCGAGGGGTGGTTCGAGACCGATCTCGAGGTCTTCGATCACCTGTTCGGCGTCGAAGGTCTCGCTCTCACCGATCACCTCGCCATCCTCGACGGTTGCCAGATAGTACTCCTCGGGAGCACTCGCCTCCTCGATGACCAGTGTTTCACCGTCGCCCTCCTGATCGGAGACATTCAAGATGGCCTCGGGGACGTCCTCGAGGGTGTACGCGATCGTCTCGTTCGTGAGCACCTCGTAGTCTTCTGTGGATCTGATCTCGACGTCGAGGGTCGCGTCGTCCTCGAGGGGTGGTTCGAGGGGGACCTCGAGGTCCTCGACCACCTGTTCGGCGTCGAACGTCTCGCTCTCGCCGATCATCCCGCCGTCCTCGTCGACGACGGTCACCACGTACTCCTCGGGTGCGCTCGCTTCGTCGACGACCAGCGTCTCACCGTCGCCCTCCTGGTCGGGAACGGTGAGTGTCGCCTCGAGGTCGGGTACCGCGGACTCGAGTTCGTGCTCGAGGAGGAGCGCACCTGCGGCGTCACGGACGATCACGGTGTCCCCGGTTTCGTCCCAGGCCGGCTGTTCGAGCCCCCGGTAGAGTGTCTCCTCGGTGTCCTCGCCCTCGCCCGTGATGAGCGTGACCGCCGCGTCGGGCTCGAGCGTGAAGCCGTCGGGGAACGTGTACGGTTCGTTTTCGCCGCCCTCGACGGTCCAGCCGCCCATCTCGAGGGGCGCGTCAACCACGTTCCGGAGCGTGACGTATTCTTCGTCGGCATCAACGTCGATCTCGGAGTCGGTGACCTCGAGTGCTCCAACGGCTTCGGGTGCCGAATCGATCACGTCGGGGTCCTCGACCGTCACGACCGCCTCGTCGTAGATCGGCGACCCGCCTGAGTCGACGTAGGGGACGTCTTCCTCGCCGTCGGTCTCGACGTAGGTGAACTCCTCGTCGCCCGTCGTATCGAGGTGGGCGACGGCGAAAAGCGTCCGCTCTTCGGCGATCGGTTCCTCGAGTTCGATCTCGACGTCCTCGTGGTCGCCTGGCTCGAGATATTCGGAGACCCCGCGGACGCTGTCGACCTCGCCCTCGAAGACGGCCTCGTCGTGGATCGCGATAAAGCCGCCTTCCGAGAGCGAGAGATCTTCGACGACGACCGTCTCGCCGTCGCTGTCTTGGTCGGCGAAGGTGACCGACGCCTCGCCCTCGAGTTCGTCGATCTCCTCGGCTCGCTGCTCGGCCTCTGTGAGTGCGAACGCGAGGACATCCTCGAGGTCATCGAGGTCGACCTCGGCGTCGACGGCGTAGTCGGTCGCCTCGGCGGCCGTCGCGGAGACGAGAGCCTGCACCTGTGTGACGGTCACGCGCTGGTACTGGATTACCTGTGCGCTCGCTTGCCCGGCACCGCTCGCGGCGACCTGGAGCTGTTGAGCCGTCGCGGCCTGTGCCTGTGCCAACACGCCCGAGGCGGCACCGTCGGCGAGGACCTGCACCTGCGTGAGATCGACGGTCTGTGTCTGGACCATCGCGCCCTCGCCGGCACCGAACGCCGCGGCCTGGACCTGCTCGACGTCGACGACCTGATGCTGGATCGCGCCAGTGACGGCTCCTTTCGAGGAGCCGAAGGCCGCTTTCTGGATCTGGGTTATGCTGACCTCCTGTTTCTGGACGAGCACGCCGCCGGAGCTACCCACCGCCGCCGCCTGGATCTGCTCGACGGTCGCCGCCTGACTCTGGGAGATCGCGCCCTTCGCCGCACCGAAGGAAGCCTCCTGGATCTGCGTGATCGTCACGCGCTGGACCTGCTCGATACGTACCTCCTGGACCTTCTCGAGTGGCCCTTTCGCGGCACCACGCGCGGCTGCCTGGGTCTGCTCTGTGGTCACCTCCTGGCGTTGGACCAGCGCACCTTTTGCAGCGCCTTTCGCCGCCTTCTGGACCTGTTTGATCGTTACCGCCTGGTACTGTTCGACGTCGACGCGTTGGTCCTGTGCGCCCTCGAGTGCACCCGCAGCGGCTCCCGCCGCGGCGTGGCGGACGTGCCCGAGCGTTACCTGCTGACGCTGTTCGGCGGTGGTCTTCTGGTACTGAGTCACGACGCCGTAGGCCGCCCCCTGTGCGGCCTCCTGGATCTTTCCGGGCTCTGTGACGTCTTTCTCGCCGGCCTCGAAGGCAGCACCCGCCGCCGCACCTTGGGTCGCGATCTGAAGCTGTTCGACCGTCACGACCTGTTTCTGGGCGATCGCGCCGTGGGTCGCCCCCCACGCCGCGTGTTGCATCTGGCTTGCACTCGCAGTCTGATACTGGGCGAGCGTGCCGTCGGTCGCGCCGCCTACAGCGACTTGCACCTGCTCTATCTCGACGTCTTGGTCTTGCACCAGGGTCCCGTGAACCGCCCCCGCAGTCGCTTTCTGGACCTGCTCGACGTCGGCGTCCTGGTGTTGGGCGACCGACTCGAGTGCACCCTCGACGGCTGTGGCCCGCTGTTCCTGGCTCACTTCGACGCCTTGGGCCTGGACGACGTCGATACCCTCGTCGACGCCAGCCTCGACGGCCTCGCGGTGGTCGTCAGTCGGCTCTTGGACCTGTGCCGTCGGTCCCATCTCCACCGCGGTCAGTCCGTCACCAGGTGCCGTTGGACCCGTGACCGTCGCCGATCGGTCGCCCTCGAGTCCGTCGTCCTCGAGGCTCTCTCCCGGGTCTCCGAGGTCACCACCCCCGAGAACCGGGAGTGCAAGCACGCTCGAGACCATCGCGACGGCGACGACGATCGTCACCACACGGGAGAACCGGTTCATCGATCCTCACCGTCCGTTCGTTGTCCACACAGGACTCCCGCGTCGACTGCTGT